>JABMPI010000083.1 GCA_013203755.1 Bacteroidota bacterium | reverse complement strand
GCTTTTTCAGCAGCCTCTTTCAAACGTTGCAAAGCCATTGGGTCTTTTCTCAAGTCAATACCTTCGTCGTTTTTGAATTCGCCAGCTAACCAGTCAATAATTACATGGTCGAAATCGTCACCTCCAAGGTGAGTATCACCATCGGTAGATTTTACTTCGAATACACCGTCGCCCAATTCAAGAATTGAAATATCGAATGTACCACCACCAAGGTCGAACACTGCAATTTTCATGTCCTTATTCATTTTATCCATTCCGTATGCCAACGCAGCAGCAGTCGGTTCATTGATAATACGGCGCACCTGTAAACCTGCAATTTCACCAGCTTCTTTTGTTGCCTGACGTTGCGAGTCGCTAAAATATGCTGGAACAGTAATTACTGCTTCGGTAACTTCCTGACCAAGATAATCTTCAGCGGTTTTTTTCATTTTCTGAAGTACCATTGCTGAAATTTCTTGTGGAGAATATTTGCGGTCGTCGATTAAAACACGAGGAGTGTTGTTGTCGCCTTTAACCACTTTATAAGGAACACGGCCAACCTCTTTTGAAACTCTGTCGAAAGTTTCGCCCATGAATCTTTTGATTGAAGATATTGTTTTTGTAGGATTAGTAATTGCCTGACGTTTTGCAGGGTCACCAACTTTACGCTCACCATTTTCAATAAATGCTACAATTGAAGGTGTTGTACGTTTTCCTTCGCTATTGGGAATAACGACAGGCTCGTTACCCTCCATTACAGAAACACACGAGTTTGTGGTTCCTAAGTCAATTCCAATAATTTTTCCCATTACTATATTTATTTAATTATTCTTTCTAAATTTTACGTCTGCCAATTATCAATGATTGTGCCATGGGAAATCCACTGCTTTTTGGTGAAAAACTGACACATATTTGCTAGAATGAGAAGAACAGGCTGTCAAATCTGGTGACAAAAAGACAGGGAAAAAGGATAATTGATGAAGGATAAAGGAATAGGAGATGGCGCAATTTGTAGTTCGATTGTCGTTAAATATTGAATTTTCATAAAGTCTTAGAGAAAAAAAGCCAAGCCCAACCAATCCTAAAATGTAAAAAAAAGAAAGATAAAATCTACAAATTAATTTTTAATCAAATAAAGCATTGTACAAAATTTTACTAAATTCGGCACTCAATATATATTTTAGTAAATATGGCAACAAAACAATTACGCAACGAACCTCAAAAACGGTTACACTCACTTGATGCTTTACGTGGTTTCGATATGTTTTGGATAGTTGGCGGAGGATCTCTGGCCGTAATAATTTCAAGACTAACCGGAATAAATTGGTTAGAAACCCAAATGCACCATGCAGAATGGGTAGGTTTTCGTTTTGAAGATTTAATTTTTCCGCTGTTCATGTTTATTTCAGGTGTTGCGATCCCGTTTTCGGTAAAAGCTAAATTGGAAAAAGATGTTCCGAAAAAAGAAATGTTTTGGAAGGTTTTTAAGCGCATGGTAGTTCTAATTCTTCTTGGAATTTTATACAACGGAGTTTTTAAGGATGGATTTGAAAACGGAAGAATCGCAAGTGTTTTAGGACAAATTGGAATTGCTTACTTTTTTGCTTCGCTTATTGTTATTTATTTTGAATCGTTCAGAAGTCGGATAATCTGGTTGGCAGGAATTCTTTTGGGATTTGGAATAATTCAACTTTTAATTCCTGTTCCCGGATTTGGTGCAGGAGTATTAACGCCCGAAGGTTCTTTTAACTCATTTATCGACCAACTATTTTTACCTGGCAGATTGTATGGAGGAACTTACGACCCAGAAGGAATTGTAAGCAGTCTCTCAGCAACTGTTCTTACTTTATTTGGAACCATTGCAGGAAATATATTACGAAGACAGAAAACCACAGATTGGCAGAAAATTGGATATCTGGCTGCAACCGGAGCTGGACTTATTCTTTTGGCTTTGCTAATTTCACCTTTTTATCCTATTATTAAAAAATGCTGGACTTCATCTTTTAACATGCTTACAGGAGGAATTAGCTTTATATTATTGGCTTTTTTCTATTTAATAATTGACCATTGGAAGATTTCGAAATGGGCATTCTATTTTAGAGTAATTGGAATGAACTCAATTTTTATTTACCTTTTTACACGAATTGTAGATGTAAAATCAATTACGGAATTCTTTTTAGGATGGCTTGCTAATCCGCTTGGAGAAAATGGGGACTTGCTAATTGTAATTGGGGGACTAACCCTTATCGGATTGCTTCTATTTTATATGTACAAGAAAAAAATATTTCTGCGGGTTTAATATCTGCTCCTATAAATACTTAAAGAAAATTCAGGCCCCGAGAACATTACTTTGTCATTCGGAGAAATGCGGTATGCAAAAGTTAGGTTTACCCTCGATTTTGAATTGATTTGCGAGAAATAGCCAACATAAGGAACAAGTCCGTGATTAAATTCACCTAATTCAGAAAGGTCATTTAATTCTAATCCGGGTACATACTTTACTCCAAAATCAAACTGCCTTTTTAAATCGGGGAAATAGGACCAACCCATATTAAGTTCAGCCAGAACCCAATCTTGTTGTTTGTATCGGTTGTAATTTATACCTGCACTAAAATTCCGGTTCCATTTTAAACTGCTATATTTTGCATTTTCGTACTGAATATAAGTACCATAAATAAAATCGGGCTCGCGATTAAAATAGTTGAAAAAAGGGCCAAACTCGATACGTATTCCATCTACACGTGGTTTAAATTCTGCAAATTCCCAATCAGCAGCCAAGTCTTCGGGTTCTGTAAGCAACATTTTTTCATTTAAAAAATCGCTTACTATTTTCGATTCAATTTCATTGTTATGCCCGTTTACAATGTCTCTTTGCTCCTTTATTATGGAAATCTCCTTGGCAACTTGTCTTATTTCCTTTTCAGAAAAAAGGCGCCCGGAATAATATTTTTCTAAAATAAATTGTGCCAACATGTAATTATTCATGGCGTTTAAACGGCCCCAACCCCAACCTGCTTTGGCCTCGAAACCATATCTCAATTTCGACTCCCCAGAGCTTTTATCAAAATTGGTAACCACTTCATTTGAATCGATTAATGAACCTTCCGAGTTTTGTTTGAACAAATTGTAACCTGCCCATCCCCGAACTTCAACCAAAGTATAATTTTTAGTATTGTAATAATATCGCGAAGAATAAATTGCTGAAAGATTGCCACGAACTCCAATTTGCGTTTGATCTGCCTCAATACTTTCAACATTAGAACTGTCAGTCTGGCTTCCAAAACCATAGAAAGGTCCCAATTCAAAATTAAATTCCAGAAAATCCTGTTTGTAATCTAAATAATTCCAAAAACTATTTTTAAACTGAAATGCGGCAGCCCCCGAGGTAATCTCTTCGTACGACTTCGACAAATCTGTACGGAATTCTTCTCTTTCACTATTCCCTGAAAACAGCAATCCCGCATTCAACTCTTTCTTTTTATAGAAAATAATTTCATAGTTTTCCTGTTCAACCTGTGCACAAACCGAGAAAGTGAAAAACAATAAAAGAAAAGGAATAAAATACCGGGCAATACTATATTTTATCATATTCTTAAACATTAGATTAAAAAATTCAAAGTAAACAAACTAATTGACACCAAACCAGATTGACAATAATTAAACGCAACAGACGATAATTTGTTATGGATAAACGGCAATGGTTTGTACAGAACAAATGCTTTGGCTAATATTGCACCTACAATCGTAAAAAAGATAAAATGTCAGTTCATAAAGAAGTTCGGAAAGTTACTACCCATCGTTTATCGGAGATGAAATTGCGTGGCGAAAAAATAGCGATGTTAACGTCATACGATTATAGTATGGCTCAGCTGGTTGACGAAGCAGGTGTTGATGTAATTCTGGTTGGCGACTCGGCCTCCAATGTAATGGCAGGTAACGAAACAACCTTACCAATTACACTCGACCAAATGATATATCACGGAACATCGGTTGTAAAAGCTGTTAGTCGTGCTCTGGTAGTGGTTGATTTACCTTTTGGAACCTATCAGGGAGACTCGCGTGAAGCACTAATTTCTGCCATTAGAATTATGAAGGAAACCGCTGCCGATTCGGTTAAACTGGAAGGTGGTTCTGAAGTTATTGAATCGGTTCAACGAATTTTATCTGCAGGAATTCCGGTAATGGGTCATTTGGGATTGATGCCACAATCGATTCATAAATTTGGAACTTACACTGTTCGTGCAAAAGAGGAAGCCGAAGCTGACAAACTAATTAGTGATGCCAAACTTTTGGAAGAAACAGGTTGTTTTGCAATTGTGCTTGAAAAAATTCCGGCAGAACTGGGAACACGCGTTGCCGAAGAAGTTAAAATTCCGGTAATAGGAATTGGGGCCGGCGGTGGTGTTGATGGACAAGTTTTGGTAATTCACGATTTGCTTGGAATAACACAACAGTTTTCGCCACGTTTTTTACGCCGCTACCACAATTTAGCAGCCGAAATAAAAGGCGCCGTTGGCAATTACATCAACGATGTAAAATCGAAGGATTTCCCCAGCGAGAAAGAACAGTATTAGTTTGGAGTTTAAAGTTTAAGGGATTTCTGTGGTTACTGATTTAGAAAGAATTCTGCCAGTTTAAAACGCAAATTCATCAATCCTTTCGATCTCCATCAATCTTTTCAATCTAAAAAATGAAAGTAGCATACGAAGACAATCATATAATTGCCGTTAACAAAGCGTGTGGCGAGATGGTGCAAGGCGATAAAACCGGCGATGAAACATTACTGGATATTGTAAAACTTTACCTGAAAAAAAAATACAACAAACCGGGAAATGTATTTCTTGGATTGCCTCACCGTTTGGATCGCCCAACAAGCGGACTGGTAATTTTAGCCAAAACAGGTAAAGTTCTACCCCGGTTAAACAAACTGTTTCAAACACGTGGCGAGGTAAAAAAAACCTATTGGGCAGTAGTTGATAAGCGGCCGCCAAAATTTCAGGAAACACTGGAAAACTACCTCATAAAAAACGAAGCACAAAACAGAAGTTACGTAGTTGATGAAAAAAGGACAGGTGCTAAATTTGCCAGTTTAACGTATCGGCATGTGGCAAGTATCGACCGCTATCATTTATTGGAAGTAGAACTTTTAACCGGCAGACATCATCAAATTCGGGTTCAATTAAAGGAGATAGGTTTGTATATAAAAGGCGATTTAAAATATGGATTCCCAAGATCTAACCGCGACAAAGGAATACATTTACATGCCCGAAAAGCAGAATTTGTTCATCCGGTAAAAAAGACACCCATTTCAATTGTTGCTGATCCACCCGACGATGTGGTTTGGAATGCTTTTTTAGATATGTTCAGGAATCAACGGTTTAGCCCAGTGCATCCGGTTTAAAAGCAAACGGAAGTAAACTTTCAGCATTTTCAACAACCATAATCTTTTTTGCACCATCCAGAATTAATCGAATTGGATGCTTAAACCGTGCTTCGGCTTCAACAATTGCTTGCCGGCACGATCCACAAGGTTTCGACGGATCTTTTATTAACCCGTTACTATTTTTTGCTGTTACTGCCATTGCTTCAACTTTGGCATTCGGGTAGTTGGCATTGGCATAAAACAACGCAACCCGTTCGGCACAAATACCATCTGTAAAATCAGCATTCTCTTGATTGTTACCTTTTATTATTAGTCCATTTTCAAGCATTAAAGCAGCACCTACATAAAATTTGGAATAAGGAGCATACGCATTTTCAGATGCTTCGCGTGCTGCAAAAATTAATTTCTGGTCCCTTTCAGGCAACTCTAAAACTGTATCGTATTCGTAAACAAAAATCTGAAGCTCCTTCTTTCGCATAATTGTTGTTTTAATCAAATTTACAATTTTTATTGAATAGAAGGGCAGATATAAAAAGGATTAACCCCAAGAATAAAAAAATGTAGGGAAACAAAATTCTATAAAAAGCCCAAAATAAAAAGTTCGCATACATATCTAATAGTAAAAGGAATCTACATTCGTAATACGTGCAATAAAAATATACTTTCTTAATTCACGTTACTTTGTTTATAAATAAAAATTAGATTGAACAAAAAAAACACCAAACTATCTATTTTTGACCTGTCTTCAGAAATTAAGAAAAAATGAAACGAACACTCTTTTTAATACTATCAATAACAATTTCACTTTTAGCCACTTCACAAATTTCGCGTGAAGAATATATCCAACGATATCAGGTTTTAGCAATCGAAGAGATGAACCGCAGTGGAATACCTGCAAGTATTACCATGGCGCAGGGCTGTTTAGAATCTGCAAATGGGAACAGTGAACTATCCCGAAAGTCGAACAACCACTTTGGTATAAAATGTAAATCAAGCTGGAAAGGCAAAAAAGTTTATTACGACGATGATGCCAAAAACGAATGTTTTAGAAAATACAAAACAGTGGAAGATTCGTACATCGACCATACAAATTTTTTAATGGACAATCCAAGGTATGCCTCATTATTCGAATTAAAACCAACCGATTACAAAGCGTGGGCACGCGGATTAAAAAAATCTGGCTATGCAACAGCAAAAACTTATGCCAACCGATTAATCGAAATAATTGAAGTTAACAAACTTCATCGCCTCGACTATAAAATGACTTACAATGAGATGACGGCTTTCGAACAAAAACAGTTAGGTAATAAAGGTATTTCAAACTCTTTATCAATAAGCGCTTTTCAATCTCACAAAATTATTAAGCGTAATCGCGTAAAATCTGTAGTTGCCCAAAAAGGCGACACTTACGAAGTTATTGCACAAGAACTGGGACTAAACGACTGGGTTTTGTATAAATACAACAACCAGTCGGCAGGATACCGACCCCTAGAAAACGAGGTGGTTTATATTCAGCCAAAAAAGAGAAAAACAAAAAAAACCCAGTTAACACACCGTGTGGAAGCTGGCGAAACCATGCATTACATTTCGCAAATGTATGGTGTAAAATTAAATCTTTTGTATTGGCGAAACCGAATAAAAACAGGTTACCAACCTTCACCGGGACAAATAATATATCTACGAAAAAGAGGGAAAGTAAAGTAAGGAGTTGCAGTTTTCAGGCGCAAAAAAAAACTTTAAAGAAGTCGCAGTCGCAGTTTTCGATGGTAGAAGAAAAAAAAAACAGTCGCAGTCGCAGTTTTCAG
>JABMPI010000082.1 GCA_013203755.1 Bacteroidota bacterium | reverse complement strand
CAATGGTGATGGTTTCAAATCCCCTGTGTGGGTGAACAGGAAAGCCGGGGATCTTATCGCCATGATACATGCGCCAGCCATCTTTTACAACAAAGTCATTACCAATGTTTCTTCCATCCAGCGATGCAGCCGGACCCAATTCATCGTTTCCTTTCGGATAAAAATCCAGGTGGTGAACACAAAATAAAAACGGATCTTGCGTAATCCATGGAAATCCCAGTTTATTAACCTTAATAATTGCAGTACTATTCATAATTTATCCCTTGTTCATTTCGCCTAAAGCAGTTTCCATACGAACAAGGTAATTGTCGATTTGTTCTATCTCTTCAAAACCAACAATCATCAAGTCAACACTTCCCAAACCTAATACAAACCGAAGCGAATTATCAATTTTATTGCTGTCGTCGCGAAGTTTGCCATTGCCTACCAGTTTCATTCCAATTACACCTTTCCCCGATTCGTGTAGCTGTTGAATTACCTCAACTACTTCTTCAGGCTCTGGCTTGTCCATTGCAATCCCGTATGGATTTATGCGGACATGAATGACATCAACCCAGGAGCTTTTAACCGCTGCTTTCATTGCATCTAAAGAATGAACTGAAACTCCGTGTGCCCTGATTATTCCTTTGGCTTTTAAGTTTTCCAGAATATCCATTTGTGGTTTCATGATTTCCGTCCAGTTTATATCCTCCATACAATGTATTTGTACTAAATCTACATAATCTGTATTTAACTCTTTTCTGAAACGCTCCACAACAATATCGGCATCCGGACGCTCAGGCTCCGGAATTCCGCCTCCACGATACCATATTTTTGATGTTAAAGTAAGTTCTTCGCGATTCAATTTAGGGAGAAGTTCGGCCATGAAATCATGAGTTCCGTATGTGTCGGCAAAATCGAAATAGCGAATTCCTCTATCGTAAGCATGTTGTAATGTGTCTAAACTTTTTTGTCTGTCTTGTTTGGTTAGAAAACAGGTCCGGTTTCCGGCATGAACACCAGTTCCAAAACCAAGCAAAGTGGTTTCTATGCCTGTATTACCAAGCTTTATTTTTTGAAGTGGATTTACCGACAATGGTCTAGAACTGCATGAGTACAATGGATTTGAAAATAAAACATGTGCTGTTCCAAGGCCGAGAGCATTTACAAATTTGCGACGGTTCATATTTAATTTCTTCATAATATGCTTGATTTAATAGTTACAATTAAAGCGTACAAGTTAATAAAAACAGCAACAGGAAATCATTTTAATGGTTTCCTGTTGCTGTCAAGTATGAGAAACAATATAATATCGTATATATTTTTTTACCCCTAAATTCCCTAAGGGGACTTTTCGCTGCATACAACCAGTACTGTTTACAAGTAGCGATTGCCCCCTTAGGGGGTTGGGGGTGAGGAATATGACGATAAAACATTCCTATTACTTAAATTTCTCAGAAAAGTATTGCGCTCCTTAGTTAAGCTAAAATACTATACTTTTCAATAAAGCGTCTGTATAAGAACTACCGCCTTTTAAGGTGTCGCAATCTGTCTTTTTTGCAATTTCTGCAGCATAATCACAGCTCTTTTTTTGCTCTTGTACTTTAACTTTATGGGTGATAATTTTATCGACTGGATTGCTCTTCTTTACCAAATCGATTTTGTTTCCAATTTTTAATCCGAGGATGTAAAAGATTGAGGAGATTAGAATAATTGCTTTCATAACATTGTTTTCTGGCTTGTTCCAAAGAATTTTTTTCGGTGATCGTTTTTAAAATCTTAACCAAAATATACAATTGACAGTAAACAGCGAAACAATATCTGCGAACTACAGTAATTACTCTGCAAACAATAGAAACTGTTCTGCAAAAAAAATGTCGACTGGTTAAACTAAATAAAATTTGAGGTTTCGGAGGTGGCTAAAATGAACTGAATTACAATTTTAGCTGAGCCAAATAATCATGATTATTACCCTCTGCAACAGTTTTGTATTGAAACCCAACCTCGCTTGCAAATTTTTCCAGGGTTGTACCGTCTACAAACAACCATTTAAATTTTGATACGGAATTTTTATAGGTCACTTCGTATTCCATTTCGCCGTAGTAGTTGGTATTTGCCAGGTCCATCCAAAGCGAACCGTCCTCCTCTTCAAACAGGTATTTAATGTCGGATGAATCGATGAGTATTTGCCCGTTTTCGGTTAATAAAGATTTTAAATGAAGCAAAAGTTTTTTTAATCCTTCGATGGTTTCGCCAATTCCCGTTCCGTTCATTAAAAGCAAAATGGTATCATAACTTTTTCCTGCAAAGGAATAAATGTCGTCGCAAATTACTTTCTGAATTCCACGGCTTTTCATTACTTCAACAGCCAATTCCGATTTTTCCAAAGCGGTAATATTAAAACCTTTTTTCTGAAGGATAATAGAATGACATCCTGCCGCAGCTCCAACATCCAGTATTTTTCCACGGCATTGTTTTAAAGCAATTTGCTCTAATTTTGGCATCTCTTTTTCACCCCGAAACAAATAAGAAGTTGGAATCTTTTCATCTTCGGTGTAATTGCTGTTTATCACTAAATCAGCTGCTTTGCCTTTTATATTGAAATCGTGAATTGCTTGTCCGAACGGGTCATTCATATTTTAAATTTTCTGCGAAGTTAAAATTTATTTTACCTATTTTAGGGTTTTCTAAAATGAAAGCCAAAAAATGATGACCAGAGCCAATATTCTCTTTGTATTTGTGTTAATTGTACTATTTGTAGGTTGCAAGCAAAACCCCGAAAAATCTGACTGGAGAGGACCAACACGCGATGGAATTTACCCTGAAACAGGATTATTAAAAGAGTGGACTGAAAATGGTCCTGAGTTACTGTGGTCGTTTGAAGGGCTTGGATTTGGGCATAGCAGTGTGGCTGTGGCAAACGGTAACGTTTATGTGACGGGATTAAAAGATACCCATCAAATCGCTTGGTACGCTTTTTACTTTTGATATGGACGGTAAATTACTTTGGGAAAAAGAATTTGGTACAGACTTTACATTAAATTTCCATGGAACCCGTTCAACACCGGTGGTTGTTGATAAACACATTTATATTGAAAGTGGGATGGGGGCTGTGTATTGTTTGAATGCTGAAAATGGAGAACAAGTTTGGTCAGTTGATTTTATCGAAGATTTAGGAGTTGATTCTGTTCTCCAGTTTGGTTATGCTGAATCTGTTTTAATTGATGGCGATAACTTAATTTGTACTCCGGGTGGGAAAGATAATAATGTAGTTGCCCTAAACCGTTTTACAGGTGAATTGGTTTGGAGTTCAAAAGGATTTGGAGGTCCTGCCACTTATAATTCGCCTATTTTGGTAATTCACAATGGATTAAAACTGGTTATCGCAATGTCCGCCGTTTCAATTATGGGAATTGATGCTAATACGGGTGAAATGTATTGGCGTGTTGAACAAACGCAACGCAATAAAATTCATGCAAATACACCGCTTTTCCCAAATGGGAAATTGGTGGTTTCAAGTGCCGATCCCACAGATAATTCAGGTTTGGTTCAATTGCAACTCTCCGAAGACGGGAAAAGTGCAGAGGTGCTGTGGCGAAATAAAAAATTCCGCAATTTAATGGGTGGTATTGTAAAGGTAGATTCCTGTATCTATGGTTCGGCATATATGAAAAATGATTGGCAGGTTTTTGACTGGAACACAGGCGAAATGTTAGTTCAGAATAAAGAAATTAGTGGTGGTTCAATAATTTACGCCGATGGATTATTTTATTGTTATGCCGAACGCGACGACGAAATTGCTTTGGTTGATGCAGCTCCCGATAAATTCGAGATTATAAGTACATTTGAAGTGCCGTTGGGTACAAAAGAACATTGGGCTCGCCCGGTAATTGACGACGGTGTTTTGTATGTTCGGCACGGTGATGCTTTGATGGCTTATTCAATTTCTTCAAAAAATAAATAATGAAAAAATATTTGCTATTTCCTTTACTCGGATTAATTCTTTTGAATGCATGTTCAGAATTAAAAGATAAACCGTCTGAATGGCGCGGACCCGATCGTCAGGGGATTTATTATGAAACTGATTTGTTGAAAACCTGGCCTGAAAATGGACCAGAATTACTATGGAGTTATGAAGGTTTAGGTGCAGGCCACAGTAGCGTTGGAATAGGAAACGACGGTGTCTTTATAAATGGAATGCCAGATACTTTGGGTGTACTTTATTCATTCGATTTGGACGGTAATCTGCTCTGGGAAAAAGTTTATGGGGAAGAGTGGCACCAGAATTATACGGGTTCAAGATCAACTCCTTTGGTTGTTGACGATGTAGTTTATCTTGAAAGTGGAATGGGGGTAGTTTATTGTTTTAACACGTTTTCGGGCGAAACAATTTGGCAAGTTGATTTACTGGATAAGTTTGAAGCCCAAAATATTCAGTGGGGAATGGCCGAATCGTTGCTAATTGATGGAGACCAGTTAATTTGCACGCCCGGTGGCGAGGAGTTTAATGTGGCGTCGCTTAATCGTCACACTGGCGAAACAATCTGGACCAGTCATGGATTTAAAGAACAATCTGCGTATTGTTCACCTGTATTAGTTGAACACAATAATACGCGGCTTGTGGTAACAATGACAGCAACTTCGGTAATCGCAGTCGATGCCGATACAGGCGAATTTTATTGGCGAAAAGTACAACAGCAGGGGAATTTAATACACGCCAATACACCGGTTTATTCTGATGGGGTAATCTATTTTTCAAGTTCATCGGCAAAGCAAAATTGTGGTTTGCTTGCTTTGAAATTGTCCGACGATGGCAAAAGTGTTAATCAATTTTGGCGGAATGAAAATTTTCGAAATCTGATGGGGGGAATTATTATTAAAGATGGTTTTATTTATGGCGGAAAATACAGGAAAAAAGAGTGGTATGCGGTAAATTCATTATCGGGAAAGGAAACTCTCATTTCTGATGAATTTGACACGGGAGTAATTATTTTTGCCGACAGTTTGTTTTATTGTTACAACGAAAAAGGTCAAATTGCCCTGGTTGATATGGAAGCAAATAAATTCGATATTAAAAGTTTATTTGACGTTCCACTTGGAAGCGATCAACATTGGTCTCACCCTGTAATTCATAATGGAAGTATGTATATCAGGCACGGAAATGCCTTAATGGTTTATAATATATCATCAAAAAAATAGTATTATGAAAAATTTAATTGTTGTTCTATTGGTTATGATTGCTGCAGGATTGCAGGCTCAAACGGTTACAGAATATTCGCCAAAAGACCTGGAAAGTTGGCAAAGTTTAGGTGATGGTTTAGGGTATGCAACCCACAGCCAGTTTATGATGGAAGAGGTGGAAGGAAGTATTGGTTTTATGATATTTTCACCAAAAAAATACAACGATGTTGTGCTTCGCTACGAAGTAATGACAATGAACCCGGCTACCGTTTTAGTTGCCCTTTTAAATACTTCGGATCTTGGAAAATCTACTGGTTTAACCTTAAACGATAACAGCGACAGCTTTGGTTTCTGGACCAAAGAAGTAGAAGATTATATGTTTGGATTTCGGGTAATGGCACATAATTCAACACCATTTTTACGTAAACACCCAGCTCCGAATGGAGGAAACAGTGAAATTGGATTGGCTGAAAAAAATGTGATGCATTCCGGTTGGCGACACACCGTAGAATGTGGTAAAAAAGGCTCAAGAATCTGGCTGAAAATTGATGGCGAAGTATTAATCGACGTTACCGATGATAAACCTTTGGGTGCAGGACAAATAGCAATCCGTGTTCGAGGAACTGGAAGCGATTTAGGGAAAAGTATGATTCGCAATTTGGAAATTATTGGGGAAGCGGTTAAATAAGTGAGACTTTGGTTTTGAGTATCAAAATCAATTAGTCAAACTTATCCTGAGCGTAGTTGAAGGATCACATTTTTTTGGTGATGAGATTAAAAATAGTTGGTAGAATTGATAAAATTAAATGACAATCTCACCAACCAAATAAGTAATTGCTTTCCCTCCAATTTCAACACGTTCACCCAAATATTTGCAATGCAAAATTCCGCCGCGTGTAGAAATTTGTTTGGCTGTTAATTGAACTTTATCCAATTGTTCAGCCCAGAAAGGAATTAACATGGTGTGTGCCGAACCTGTCACCGGATCTTCGTTAATTCCAACAGCCGGAGCAAAAAAACGTGAAACAAAATCGTCCTGTCCAGATTTTGCCGTTACAATAATTCCACGGGTTTTCGATTCTTTTATTTTTTGAAAATCAGGTTTGAGATTGTGAATATCATCCTCATTTTCGAATATTAACATTAAATCATCGCGACCTTTGAAACATTTTAAGGGTTGAATGTTAAATGCAGATTTTAAATTGTCTGGAATTTCAATTTTCTTAACAGACGAAGCTGGGAAATTTAAAACAATTAAATCACCCTCTTTTTTTACACTTAATATTCCACTTCTAGAATCAAATAGAATCTCTTTTTCAGAATAGTTTAAATAATGAAATAAAACATGTGCCGTTGCCAGTGTGGCGTGTCCGCATAAATCTACTTCTGTCCCCGGAGTAAACCACCGAATATGAAACCCATTTTTAGTTGGAACAAAAAATGCTGTTTCAGACAAGTTGTTTTCAATTGCTATCTTTTGCATTATATCGGTTGGCAACCAGTATTTTAAGGGAATAACTGCTGCTGGATTTCCCGAAAATACTTGTTCAGCAAAGGCATCGATTTGATAGATAGAGAGTTTCATCCGAAGAGTTTAAAGTTTAAAGTTTCGAGTTCCAAGGTTCCAAGTTCAGACATTGTAATTGTTGTCTTTGTTTTCGTTGTTGTACTTATTGTTAAGGTTTTTATGTTTCTTTCTTCCCAACCATGACAACCTGGTAACCTGACAATTTTATCGTTTTCAGAATTCAGGCTTCCTACTTCGGTCTTCTGTCTTCCGACTTCCTTAAAACCTCACCGTCAACTTCAAATTTAATTTTCGTCCGGTAAGATAATTTGGAACCGCAAATTGGTCGCCTTGAATACTGGAAACCCAGAAGTAGGAAATGGTATTGTTAATATCCAATAAATTAAATACTTCCAGACTAATCCACATGTCGTTTATGTGGCGCAATAAATTACGATTTACAGGGTTTGCAGCGCTAACCAAAACCTTTGAAAAACCAAGGTCAATTCGGCGGTAGGGTGGCATTCTAAATACATCCTGATATCTTGCGCCATTAGGAGGACCTGTGGGTAAACGCGATCCATAAAAACCTGAGAGCGACATTCTGTAAGATGGATTTCCAGGCAAGTAATCTTGAAAAAACAGACTAAAGTTCACTAATTGATCGGTGGGGCGTGGTATCGATCCGTGCCCGTCGTTTACAATGTTTTCTTTTGTTTGCATAAACGATAAACTGGCCCACGATTGCACACCGCTTACAAATTCACCATTTACTTTCATGTCTATACCGGTTGCATAACCAACTGCTTCCTGTTCGGGTAAATAGCGAATACGAACATTGTCTATTTGATATGGAATCAACCGATTCATGTGTTTATAATATGCTTCAGAGGTAATTCTAAAAGGCCTGTTCCATGCTGTAAAAATAAGGTCCGTTCCTGCAACTATCTGGTACGATCGTTGTGCTTTTGTGTTAAAATCCAGCGTTCCATCAGTAAATTTCAGCTCTTTAAAAAATGGCGATTGGTGGTACATTCCGACAGACAGACGGAATGACATTTTGCTTTCCCAGTCGGGGTAGTAGCTTAAAGTAGCTCGCGGACTAATTAGCAATTCGTTGTTAAAATCCCAATAATTGAAACGTACTCCTCCCGTAACATATAAATCCCCACTACTTACAGAAGTGTTCCAAACATCTTGTATAAAACCGGAAAAGCGGTTTGAACTGATTGAAGATTTGCTATTAAGATCGTAAAATAAACTAACTTCAGAATCGGAATAAGGAATGGAATATCCTGTAGAATCTCGAAATACCCATTCATTTATTTTATCCTTTATTTCTTCGTGTTGAAATTTTATTCCCCAGTTAATGAGATGATTATCTGAATTGTACGCTCCTTTGTGAGAAAAACTATAAACCAAGGCATCTAAATTATTACGTGCATGATTTAAAAAAGAACCCGTCCCCAAATTTAGAACACTGTCTCCAAATTCCTCAGAAGACATATTTCTTTCCAATTCATTTAAATAGTACTGCCCCAAAATGTCGTAGGTTTCTTTTTCTTTAGCGTAATACGTGGAAGCAATTAATTTAAGGTTTAGGTTTGCATTGGGGTGGAAGTTTGCAGAAAATGCTCCTGTGTAGGTTTGAAAATCATCAACTTCTTGTCCCGAGAAATAGATTTTAGTATTTAACGGAGCGTCCCAGGTACCAAAAGTAGTCTCTCGTGTTTCCGGTACAAATTTGTACTGGTTTTGTGCAACATTCCCCAAAAAAGAAATGTCAAATTTATCTGAAACCTGATAAGTAATGTACGTTTGAAAGTCAAGGAATTTGGGATTGTATTCACCTTGTTCGTCCAAACTTCCCAATAAATATTGATTGGTTTTGTAGCGTAATCCCGAAATATGCGCCAACTTTCCTTTCAGCGCAACATCTTCGAAATGAGCCGATGCACCCAATAAACTCACCGATGCAGAACCTCTGAAGTCACTGGGCTTTTTGTATTTTATATCCAGAACCGATGACATTTTATCACCGTATTTTGCATTAAATCCACCGGCTGAAAAATCGATGGTGGAAACCATGTCGCTGTTAATAAAACTCAATCCCTCTTGCTGCCCCGAGCGAATTAAAAACGGACGATAAATCTCAATGTCATTTACATAAACCAGATTTT
>JABMPI010000809.1 GCA_013203755.1 Bacteroidota bacterium | reverse complement strand
TTACATTCCCTTCCCCGGTATCTTCACCTGTTTTATCCACTTTCGCCTGGGTCGTTTGAATTGGAATTGTAATGGGCTTTTTCCTTTTTCTAAGTGGCATCGGATCCAAACAAGCAAACTCATTATCTCGGTAAAGCAAAATTTTATTCCCAAAACAGTCGACTAAATAAACTCCGTATTTTTCTTGTTCCGTATCGTAAACTGCCAAATAAAATTCTTCGCTCAGTGGCCACGGCGAACCATAAACTTCGCCTTTGGGATTGTGTTTTCCTTTCTTTTGAGAAACTCCAGGACGCAATTCTGCCTCCGGAAAATGGGCTTCCGGAGTAATTCTTAAAAGTTGATTTGTCGATCGGTCATCCTCTTTATTCAGATCAATCATTACCAAAGAACCATAATTTTCGCCATGATGTGGTGCAGCAACCGCCACATATTTATTGCTGTTTGGAATTGCCCGAATCGACATTTCCATCCACGGTCTGCTTTCCCTCTTCTCAGGATAATTACCATGGTAACTGCGTGGATCGCGACCATCGGGGTAGGTATGCCAAATGTGATGCGCAATATCCGAATCGCGGTCTACGTAATCCCACCTCGTGTACACCACCATTCCATTATTATTCACGCTTGGTCCCCATTCATTTGTTTCATGATAACTCAAAGGAATAATATCGCTTCCGTCTGCCATCATTCCATGCAATGTGAAAGTTGGATTTGGTCTTGCTCCACAACGTAAAAAACCTCCTCTGCGTTCAAAGATAAATGTTATTCTACCGTTTGGGAGAAAACAGGGATCAAAATCGTTGAATTTTCCATCGGTTAATTGAGTAAGTTCCGTACCATTTGCATTGGCTTTAAATATATGATAACTGGTAGATTGATCCCAGTAATACTGAACTTTATTATCTTTTTTGGCTTCCTTTTTTGTCCAGTACTGTTCTTTCCACAAACCGTTTTCATGAACGTCTTTTGCTTCTGTATAAGCAAACAGAATCTCCTCTCCGTTATAATCCAGATCCAATGTAACAAATGACCCTCCTTCCAGCGATTGTCCTTTTAACCTGCCATTTGCAACCTGTTTATCTTTCAATAGATTTTGTAAATTTGGATTTTCTCCAAACGGATTATTCAAAACAAAAACACCACCACCCGGCGCAGCATTAAATCCTTCGTACTGATCGACCATGTGTCTTTCTCCACGCCGCATTTTATTGTGTTTGAGAAAGATAATTTTATCGAAATCGAGCAGGGAATTGGAAAATGCTATTTCCCGGCGAAGAGTGAAAAATTCAGCAAACAATTCTTTATCCAAAATTGGATTATTTATAGATGCCAACTCCTTTTTTATAGTTAGTTTTTCAAATTGTTGTTTCAACAAACCCAATTCTTCGTTCTTACCATTTTCTAAAAGAGAAATTAACAACGCACTTGTTCTTCTTGCAATTACATCCAGGGGAGTTTTGTCAGTTTCCCATATTAAAGCTTGTTCTGAAAGGGATTCTCTTTTAAGCTTGGAAATAATACTCGGATCAAGTTCCCGGTTATTTATCTGATAAAGTACGTTGTTATATTCTGCTTCTACTTCACTGTTTCCTGCAAAGGAATTCAAATTATTTCCAACAACATTTTGAATTGTAAATACAAGAATTAAATGAATTACCAACTTTATCATACCATACATTTTTGTTATTTAAAACCCTCCGCTTTTGAGAAATTAAATCCAATAGATAGTAAAATTAGTATTTTGAATAAAATCCACAATTAAAATTCAAAATCTTCTGTTTTTCCTTTATCGAAGTCGATTACTTTTATTGTATTTTTTATAACTTCGGGTTTTTAATTAAACCTACTTTTATGAAAACCAATATTTTGCTCATCTTGCTTTTTACAATTTTTCTTTACTCATGCAACAACTATTACTCAATAGAGGATTTTCCCTCCGTTGAAAAAATAGATGCACACTACCACATTTATAATCCCAAAAGTATTTCGATGGAACAGGCAAATAAAGATAATTTCAAACTCCTTTCTATTAATACACATTCCGGAAATTGCGAACGGGTTGTGGATGCACATCAGTGGTTAAAATCGATGAATTCAGAAAATCCATCTTCGTTTGAATTTACAACTACTTTTTGTTTGGATAATTGGGATGAACCTGGTTGGAAGGAAAACACAATTTCCTGGATCGATCAATGTGTTGCCGACGGTGCGAATTCAGTAAAAGTTTGGAAAAATATTGGAATGGAATTTCGGGACAAAGACAGTGTATTAATAATGATTGACGACCCAAAATTTGATGCCATATTTAAACATATTGCTGAACTGGGAATTCCCTTGGTTGGACATTTAGGTGAACCAAAAGCATGTTGGCAGCCCATTGAAAAAATGAAGGCAAATAACAACAAAAATTATTTCAAACAAAACCCGCAATACCACATGTATTTACATCCTGAATTTCCAACTTACGAAGAGCAAATGAATGCCCGCGACAGGATGTTGGAGAAAAATCCAAACCTCGTTTTTATTGGTTGCCACTTGGCAAGTTTAGAGTGGAGTGTAGATGAGATTGCAAAATTTCTAGACCATTTTCCAAACGCCTCGGTTGATATGGCAGCAAGAATGGGTGACCTGTTTTATCAAACGCGAGACGACCACGAAAAAGTCCGCAAATTCTTTATCAATTACCAGGACAGATTGCTTTACGGGACAGATATTACCGACAACGGCGGAGACAAAGAGTCGTTTCATAAACGCATGCACGACACCTGGATACGTGATTGGGAATACTTGGTTACCGACAATAAAATGACCAGTAATTTAATTGATGGCGAGTTTCTGGGATTAAAACTTCCGAAAGAAGTTGTTGACAAAATTTATTCAGAAAATACTAAAAAGTGGTATAAAAGCTTTTGAGTACTCTAACAAAAAGGATGGCATCCCTCTATTTTTTATAAATTGGGATGCCATCCTTAGAACAGATTCCAGCCTGCGCCGGAATGACGTGGTTATTTCAGCCCGCTTCTTTCCAATAATGCATCAACTGTTGGTTCTTGTCCGCGGAAACGTTTGTACAAAACCATTGGATGTTCTGTGCCACCTCTTTCCAATATATTTTTACGGAATGAAGCCGCCACTTCTTTATTGAATAACCCCTTTTCTTTGAACACACTAAATGCATCGGCATCCAAAACTTCTGCCCATTTGTAACCGTAATACCCTGCAGCATAACCACCAGCAAATAAGTGTCCAAATTGTGTACTCATACACGATTCTTCAATACTTGGGAACAACGAGGTTTTAGCAAAGGCTTTGTCTTCAAAAGCTTTTACATTGCCAGTAAATGGTTTTTCCATGGTGTGCCAGGCCATATCTAAATAACCAAAACTCAACTGACGAATGGATGCATAACCCGCTAAATAATTCTGTGAATCAACAATTTTTTTCACCAAATCGGCAGGAATTTTTTCACCTGTTTTATAATGAACAGCAAATCGGTCGAGAAAATCTTTTTCAACTGCCCAATTTTCCATTATTTGTGAAGGTAACTCTACAAAATCGCGGAATACACTTGTTCCGGATAAACTAGAATAAGTTGAATTAGCCAACATTCCGTGCAAGGCATGACCAAATTCGTGCAAGAACGTTTCTACTTCAGAGAAAGTTAAAAGGGCGGGTTTAGTTTCTGTTGGACGTGTAAAGTTCATCACAATAGTAACATGCGGACGAGAATCAACTCCGTTCTCTTTCCACTGTCCCTTAAAATCATTCATCCATGCACCACCGCGTTTCCCTTCTCTTGGGTGAAAATCGGTATAAAAGACAGATAAAAATTTACCGTCAGCATCAAAAACTTCGTATGCCGTAACCTCTTTTTGATAAACGGGAATATCCTTATTCGGCTTAAATTCAATTCCATACAATTCGGTGGCTAAACCAAAAACACCCCCAACAACGTTACTTAATTCAAAATAAGGTTTCATCATTTCATCGTTTAAATCGAACTTTTCAATCTTCAATTTATCGCTGTAATAACCCCAATCCCAAGGCATAATTTCACCTTCGAAACCACTCTTTTTAGCAAATTCAAGAATTTCTGCTTTTTCTTGTTTTGCTACATTAAACGATGCTTCGTACAAATCATCCAAAAGGTTATAAACACCAGCCGGATTCATTGCCATTTGACGTTCTAATACATAATCGGCATAATTATTATAACCCAATAAACTGGCCTGGGCCAAACGTAATTCTGTAATACGTTTTACATTTTTCTGGTTATCAAATTCATCGCCTTTAAACGATTTTGAACCGTATGCCAAATACAACTCTTTGCGCAATTCGCGATTGTCGGCATATTGCATAAACGGCATGTAACTGGGCATCGAAATATCAAATACCCAACCTTCCTTTTCTTTGCTTTTTGCTTTTCCGGCAGCTGCTTCAATAACACCTTCCGGTAAACCTGCTAATTCTGATTTATCTGTAATATGTAATTCATACTTGTTGGTTTCTTTCAAAACATTTTCACCAAAAGTCAAAGTCAATTTCGACATTTCAGTACTTATTTCTCTGAATCTATCTTTTTGTTCTTCAGTTAAATTTGCACCTTTTCTTACAAATCCGAGGTAGGTATTTTCCAGCAAAGTTTGTTGTTCAACTGTTAATTTCAACTTGTCTTTCTGTGCATAAACAACTTTAATTTTTTCGAAAAGAACAGGATTTAAAGTAATGTCGTTTTGAAATTTCGTAAGCATTGGCGAAATTTCCTGAGCAATCTTTTGAAGTTCATCGTTAGTTTCCGAACTTAATAAATTAAAGAAAATTCCTGCAGTACGACTCAATAACCTACCTGCATTTTCCATCTCAACAATGGTATTTTCGAAAGTTGGTTTCTCTGTACTTTCGATAATAGCTTTTACTTCCGCCTCGCCAACTTCTATGGATTTTTTAAAAGCCGGCAAAAAATGTTCATTTTCAATTTTATCGAAGGGTGCCGCATTGTGCGGTGTATTAAATTCACCCAACAATGGATTATTTTGTGCATTTGCCATTCCTAAATTCATTAAAATAATTAATAATAAAATGTGTACTTTTTCCATGTCTAAATAGTTTATATTAAATCTGATACATCTGTAATCAGATTATTTCATTCATTACAAAACACGCTGTTGATTGTTCAAAGATATAAGCAGAATTATTATTTTTTCTTCTTTTTCTTTTCAACGGACCAGCCAAATTTGCCAATTTTTTCTCCCAATCCAAAATAATGACCATGACTGTAAACTAAAGGATTGGCTTTTGAAAAACTAAATGCATCCTTTTCGTCTAAATATTTTTCGTCAACCGAAACATTTACCACGTCCGAAATAAACATGTGGTGTGTACCCAATTCGACAATGTCTTTCACCACACATTCAATATTTACCGGCGACTCCTCAATAATTGGCGCTTTAACAATTTTTGCAGGAACCGGAGTCAAATTCATCTCTTTCCATTTATCGTATTTACTTCCGGACCGGCAGCCGCACCAGTCGGTTGCTTTAGCCAGTTTTTCGGTGGTGAGGTTAATTACGTATTCTCCGGTTCGTTTAATTATTTCGTATGAATGCCGCCCGGGGCGAACCGAAATATAGCACATCGGCGGATCGGAATTAATTGTGCCTGTCCAGGCAATTGTAATAATGTTGTACTCTTCCAAATTTTCGCCACAACTTACCATTACTGCTGGAAGTGGGTAAATTATTGTTCCGGGTTTCCAATGTTTTCTTGCCATTTATTTGATTTATTTATGCCACATTTACGTCAAAAATAAGAATTCTTGTTTCAATTAAAAATGAATAATTACGCAACTCTTTTATTATTATAACCATCTAAATAGAAATCACATCAAATGAAGACAGTTTTTAAAATTCTATTTTCCCTGATAATCTTGCTATCTACTTTTAGATGTTCTGAAAAAGAGCTAAATGAACTGAATGGCATTACCCTAAAATTTGGGACTGAATGCGGGTGGTGTGGAGGACAAGAATACATTACAATTACCTATTCGAAAGTTGAATATGAACGAAATATTCCTTGCGGCGAAAACGAAGGAATCTCCACAAAAAGCAAAAACCTAAGTAATGAAGATTGGGAAATAATTTCCAATTCTTTTGATTACTCTTTATTCAAAACGCTGGAATATACCGATTGTAATGTTTGTGCTGATGGTTGTGACGAAATTATTCAAATCACAGAAAACGAATCTACACACGAATTGCGGTATTCGTTTTCGGATGAAATTGAAGGAATGGAAAATTTACGTGAAATACTTTTAGAAATAATGAGTGAAATGAGAGAATCGGATTAATCCGTAGGATCTTTCCAATCTCCATTTTCGCGAATCAATTGCTCCAATTCTTCCACAGCATTTTCGTGCGGGATGTGCCTTTTTATAGGTTTTAGCCCTTTATACAAAGCCACTTTATCGACACCGGTTCCAACAAAACCATAATCTGCATCGCCCATTTCGCCGGGGCCATTTACAACACAACCCATAATTCCAATTTTCAAATGGTCGAGGTGTTTAAAATGCTCCTTAATTTTCAGGGTCGTATCATGTAAATCGAAAAGTGTTCGTCCACAACCCGGACAAGAAACAAACTCGGTTTTAGAAACCCGCATGCGACTGCCCTGCAAAATTCCAAATCCCAAATCTTTTAATTCGGTAAATGTTATATTTTCGCTTATGTTTGAAACACAGATTCCATCGCCATAACCATCTAAAAACAGGCAACCCAAATCAGCCGCAGCTTTTATTTGAAGATCTTCCAAAACATCTTCCTCGTATTTGCGATATATAATAACCGGTACTTTCCAAATGTGTGTTTCCAGTGCTAAAAAGAATGCACGCAACTCAGCCATCGGATTTTTATTGAAACTTTCCAGAATCAATACTGTTTTACGGGTTTGTTTGAGTTTGGTAATAATTTCGGGATGCATGTCCATAAAACTGTCAAACTCCATTTTATTCGTACGAATAAATTTCATCCGACCCCAACGCGTACTTTCAAACAAATACTCTTCTAAAGACATAATTGGATATTCTTCACCTTTTATATCCAGAATTTTATTCCCCGACATGAAATAATCCGGAATCAATTTCCCACGAATCGGGATCATTTCGCTTAAACTTCTATCACCCAAATCGGCAACCACAACCGGAAGTTGTTTGTCGCCCATATTTAAAACCGGACGGGTTTCGCGTCGTTCGTATTCAAATGGATTTGTTTGTGCAACTAAGGGCGCAGTTATTGGCTCGTGAAATTCGTATGTTCTAAAATGATTAACCAATTTTTGTGCAACCGGAATCTCCTTTACGGGTCTTTCGGTTAGTGAAACTCGAATTGTGTCACCGATTCCATCACCCAGTAAAGCTCCAATCCCAACAGCAGATTTTATACGTCCATCTTCTCCTTCACCTGCTTCTGTAACACCTAAATGAATCGGATATTTCATGTCTTCCAATCGCATTTTGTAATTCAGTAGGCGAACTGTGAAAACCATCACCCGCGTATTGCTCGATTTGATAGATACAACAACATCATTAAAGTCTTCCTTTTTGCAGATGCGCAGAAATTCCATTACCGATTCTGAAATTCCGGTAGGAGTATCGCCAAAACGATTCATCACTCTGTCAGATAGTGATCCGTGATTTGCACCAATTCTTAGTGCCGTCTTTGTTTTCTTTAGTAATTTAAGAAATGGAATAAACTGCTCCTCAATTTTTATCAATTCTGCTTTATATTCATCATCAGAATAAACCTTACTCTGGAAATTGGCTCTTTTATCGTAAAAATTTCCAGGATTTATGCGAACTTTAGAAATACTCTGAGCAGCTATTTCCGCTAGTTTTGGGGTAAAATGTATGTCTCCAATTAACGGAGTATTATGGCCTTGCTCAACTAATCCCTTTTTAATATTTTTTAGATTTTCAGCATCACCAACCCCCCGCACTGTTACCCGAACATAATCTGAACCAGCAGAAATAACCCGAACCAACTGTTCAATTGTTGCTTCAGTATCCATTGAACTGGTATCTGTCATGGTCTGGATTCTTATTGGATTATTTCCTCCAACAGAAACACCACCAATATTTACTTCCCATGTTTTCTGCCTCTCGTACCGAGTTAAATCCTTTATATAATTGAAATGACGATCTTTCATTTAATATCTATGTTATGCTGAAATGCAAATTTAAACTAATGCTTTCAAAATAAAAAGAATAGACTATTTTTGTTTCGATTATAAATGTATGACAGTAGAAACTAGGAACATAACAAAATTATTTGGAAGGCAAAAGGCGCTAAATGATGTCAGCTTTCAGATAAATAAAGGTGAATTAGTCGGTTTTCTGGGTCCAAACGGCGCAGGGAAGTCAACTATGATGAAAATTATAACCGGATATTTACCTCAAGATTCGGGAGAAGTATTCATCAACAATCAACAAATCTCATCTGATAATCTTGAAATTAGGAAAAGTATTGGCTACTTGCCAGAGCAAAATCCACTTTATACCGATTTGTATGTCAAGGAATTTCTTGAAATTACAGCCGGTTTTTATAAACTGAAAAACAAAAAACAACGTGTTGCCGAAATGGTAGAACTTACCGGATTAGGAGATGAACAACACAAAAAAATACGAGCGCTCTCCAAAGGTTACCGACAACGTGTTGGATTAGCACAAGCACTTATTCACGATCCATCAATTTTAATTTTAGATGAACCTACAACTGGTCTCGACCCAAATCAGCTGGAAGAAATACGGGAATTAATCAGGCAGGTTGGGAAAGAAAAAACCGTAATACTTTCGTCGCACATTATGCAAGAAGTAGAGGCAGTTTGTAACCGGGTAATCATCATAAAAAAAGGTGAAATTGTTGCCGATGGTGGGATTGCCGAAATTAAAAGTGGAAGTATTAAGCGAAATCAAATTATTGTTTCTGAATTCAGTTCTCCTGTAAATCGGGTGCAAATACTTTCAATTGCCGGTGCGAAAAATGCAACTCGAAATGGAGAAATTTGGGAAATTGAATCGGATAATAAACAAGATATCCGACCTGCAATTTTTCAGTTTGCAGTAAGCAACGGATTAACTCTTTTGACTTTGCAAGAAAAGCAACAAAATCTTGAGAACGCGTTTCAGGAACTAACACAAGAATAGATTCTTATACAACCCGATATTAAGATATGAGACTAAAACTCAAATCTTTTAATATGAACCCTGAAGTTTCGGTAATCCTTCCTTTTCTTAATGCTGAGAATACTTTATCAGCAGCCGTAAAAAGTATTCTGAATCAAAGCTTTACTGATTTTGAATTGCTGTTGATTGATAATAATTCTACAGATAATATACTCAATGCAGATAGCTTTTCGGAAAATTAGGCGTAGTTATTTTTATTCACAACAAAGCAAAAAAC
>JABMPI010000808.1 GCA_013203755.1 Bacteroidota bacterium | reverse complement strand
GTTTTTTGCTTTGTTGTGAATAAAAATAACTACGCCTAATTTTTCGAAAAGCTATTTGGGTTGAGTATATTGCTACAAAATTAATAAATGTTTCATTAAATATAGTTTTAAATCTAGTAACCTCCCTTTTTCACAACTCGTCAAGCGGTTTTGTGGCACAGAGGTAGTACGCATTCTTCTACATTTCTTCAACCATCAAGATCTTCAACTCATGCGGTTGAAAAACTACTTCTTCATCCGGTTGTACTTTTGTGGTTTCGGCATTTGATTCGTTTAACCACCATTGTTTTCCTTTAACCGAAAGTTCGATTTTTGTATTTACCAGAGTTTCTTCTTCATTAAAAAGAATATAATAGTGAGCACCTTCTTTAATTACATGTCGGTATCGAATATTTCCGGTTGAAGGAGTTAGTACTATGTCTGGTTCAATTAGCTTTTTCACAGCATCAACCATTTTTTTTGGTGACTTTGTTAGTATCGCATTTGGAAATTTTGAAGCGAATGGAGAGTCTTCATATATAATTAACCGACCATTTTCTGAAAGTTTTTGTAGAATCGGAATAGCATTATTAGTTAAGTTTTTAAGACCACCATCAAGAATTACTGCTTTGTAATCCATTCCTGAAATATGTACACCATTCTTGTCTGCCATTGCATCAATTCCAAGGTGAGCCATTTCAAGGTAATTGAAATCGAACTGATTTTGAAACAATACTTTTGGTGACCGATCGGGTAACCAGTTGGCATCTCCCAAAACCGCAATTTTACACACTTGTTTCGAATTGGTATTTAGCCAACTTAATCTTCTGCAGGCGTCGGCATAGTCTTTATAATTATCCCACCATTTTGCATTTGGGCCAACATCGGGCGGACGTTCGTTAAAACGAGCTCCTCTTATGGAATAATAAAAAGCATGCGGATAAAGCAGATTCTGACCACGAACAAAACACCAGTTGGCCAGCCATACCATTTCGTCGTACGTCAAATTATGTCCGTACGCGCCATACAATTCATTGGAGTTTCTTCTACGGTTTAAATGCACCATTGCACTGGAAGCATTTTTAGCCATGGTAGAGTGCTCACCCACCAACGCTTTTTCTCCCGGTTCTACATAACGCCAAACCAAATCTTGCCCGGGTATTTGAAAATATCTTTGCGCACCCAAATCCATAGATCCGGCCGGGTGTCCGGTTAATGCAATTCCATGCTCTTCGCACCAATTACTAAGTCTTCCGTAATAATTTTCTTCCAAACAGATGGCAATGGCACGATGATAATCTTTACGGTGTTGCTCCCAATCCTTACTATCTTCAGTCCATAAATCGGCAAAATGAGGTGTAAAATCATATCCTAAAATTTCATTAATCTGTGGCAGTAATTTCGCATTCCCGGGTACTACTCCCCTTTTGTTTCCCCTCCCTACCGGATTTGGTTCATCGGTAAAAACAGCTATTACTGTTTTACCAAAATATTCACCAAAGTTATCTGCAAATTTATCATACACCAGTTCAATAAAGCTTGAAACTGCCTCAGGATTTAAGATGTCTCCGGCGGGCGGTAAATCCTCTTTTCCCTTCTCTTCATCAATCCAGTGCAACCCTCGAATATGCCCTTCTGATGGACGTTCTATTATGGCAAAACGTTTACTTGAAGGTGAATCAATAATCGTAACTAAATTCCAATTGGCTTCAAGCTGTGGTTCTTCCCCAGGCTCCAAATCTATTTTAATCAAACCGCGGGCAGCATGTGCCGGATTTTTTGCCACTACTTGTCCTTCGCACGAACCCGATGGATACGAACCCTCGTCGTAAAGAATCACTTTCATATCTCTTCGCTCAGCCTCCTCAATGGCAACCTGCATAAAACTCAACATTTCAGGAGAAAGGAATTTCGTACCAATTGGTAATCCCATTCTTGGGTGAATGACAAATCCATAAACACCGTGTTCATCGAAATCTGCAATTTGTCGAACTATTTCATCGGATTTTAGTGTATCGTTCCAGAACCAAAATGGCATAACCGAAAACTCGCGTGGAGGATCTATAAATTCCTTATTAATAGTTTGTGCAAGCAGTAAATTTGAGAATGACAAACAAACAATAAGAATCAGGTTTACAAAAATCTTGTTCATATTAATTGGTTTAGTTTCTTTTTTAAAATTGCTATTTTCTATCTCTTTCCATCACCTTTTTAATTGCTTCCGGCACTTCATCTATAACTTCCTGAAATACTTTTTCTCCATTGATTATCTCAACCAATTTTGAACTTCCAGTAACTTTCGCATCGTATTTTTTATCCTCAAAATCAATAAAACCGGTTGAAGTAAAAGATGCAGTTTCCGCATTATTATTTGCTTCAATTTTCGCAGGTAAAGAAGTATCCAATTCTGCTTTTATTTTCCAGCCGTTTACCAAGTAGCTTTTTGATTTCTGATCAAAAACAAGCTCTTCACAAACAGATTCTCCGTTTTTAGGTTTTACCTGAATAATGGCAAGATATCGCATTTTTTGGTTCTTTTCTTTCGAAATTCCCGAAAAATGCCATTGATCTACAAAATCAATTATTTTTCCGTTTTCATCAACTTTTCGGTTCCAGTTGCGCGCAGGAATATTAAAGGTATCCGTTAAATTAAAATGAATATCAGATGAAGAATACAAGGAAACCTGAGCATTTGCAAATTCATTTTCGGCCGTAATCGTTTTCTCTGTTGAATCCACATCCAATCCTTTATCGTTATGTAGCAACCAGCTCCATTCTGCTTTGTGATCAGCCTCCAACTCGTCATAAATTACAATGGTTGATGGTCGTAGTAAAAGATAGTGTCTTCGAAAACGTTTCATTCCCAGATCAATGTTTTCTCCTTCATCGGAACCAGAATAAGCATTAGAAGCATCTCCAAGTGCATACGAAATTTTCTCTCCATGAATAAAGCGAGGTAACCAACCATAAGCTCCGGCGTTAAAAGGCTGTCCTTCACCATCAATTAAAATACCGTTGTGCCCGCGAGTATGTTTGTGCCACGCCAAATTATGCGGATCGCCCATCTTGGGGCGGTATCCTGAATTATAAAACAGGCGCTTGCCACCGTAAGCAATGTTAAAGGTATTTTGCTCGGCTTGGGAATGTGCCAGTGGTCCAAAGGGGCTACTACGAACAGACAACATTAAATTGGTCGATGCGTTTTGGAGACTCGTATTCATGTACGCCACTCCCACATCTTCGAATACTTCAGCCTGAGGTAATGTAAAATATTTAACCGATTCCGGATAGTTATATTTATTGGCTTGCTGAATGCGATACCATCTAAATTCATTTTCTGCTGAAATATCTTCCCCCTTAATTTTTGCAACTTCTTTGGCATACCAATCTGCATAAGGAAGATTTAAAACACGTGAAGCTGCATCTGCAAAGCCCGCGTAATGAATATTGGGTTCGGTATATTTGTCGCCGTCGTTGCAAAAGCCGTCGGCCACCGATCCCGGAGGAAAAGCATACAAAAGCCAGCGTGGATTATTTTTGAACCACTCTTTTTGCATAAAATCCAGGCCCGTAAATTGTTTCAAAATGGCATTTACATCGTACATGGCAAGCGTTCCCATTTTAAAATACCCGGCTCCGTTTGACCACGCGCCATCATTTTCCCCCATTTTTGGGCATTGTGCTAGCCACAACTCATAAATGTAATCAATCCATTTATTGGCTTCCTGTATTTCTCCGGCAAGTGCCAGCGATGTTTGAAACATTTGGTGCAGAATATGCTGCCAAACGTGCATGGAAGAAGAACGACTTTCAACTTTGCCTATCCATAAATTATAGAAATTATTTGCCCGGATTGCCGACTGTTTTATCATTTTTTCCCTTTCATCTTCCGTCAATAAATCCCAAAATGTATCAACTGCCAAAGCCAAACCGGTCATAATACCCGAATCGCCAAAATTTGAAAGATGAGATATTCCATTTGGATCCCAGCCAGAAACTTCCAACATCCACTTTTTTGCCGCATTAAAATATTTAATATCTCCGGTTAAAATATATGCTTGTGTTAAAGAATTTAGTGTTGAAAAAACTTGCCAGCCCACTGTTCTACTAGCCAGTTGAGCAATTTTTTCATTCTCAAAATCATTTTCCCCTTTATGTACCGGGAGTGCAGATTTCTCCGTTGGTGGAATTTCAGTCAATAGTTTATCTGCTTCATTCAGAATAGCAGCTGTTTCTTTGTAATCTTTTGCACGTACGCGAAGTTCGTTCAATTCACTTTTCTTCGCAAAAACTCTGGGATGATCTGAGGATACATTACTTAGTATTTTATCCAAACCTGGAGTCACAAAATCTTTGCTTGCTGATGTGATTTTAAAGGAATCGATTGGGTTCCAGTCTCCCCCGCTTTTCCGATATTGCCAATACCAGATTCCTTCATCTAATTTTTTATGCGGATTAAAAATGGCAAATGGAATCTCATCTTTCTCCATTAGATTTTCAGAAAAATCAATTGTTGAGTAAAGGCGCACATCATATTTTGCCTTTTTCCCGGAAGGCCATTCAAAACTTGGCGAATTGTTTTTAGCTACTTCACCACCCGACGGTGTTGTCCAAACTCTGTATTTGGGGTAGATTACTTTGCAGGTGACTTCTATTTCTCCGTTTGATTGGATTGGTTGTTGGGAAGTTTGGCATCCTACGAATGCCAACACTATAATTCCAAATATAAGTTTTGCTGTATTTTTCATCTACATCTATTTCTATAAATTTATTAATTCAATTCTTTACAAAATTTCCTTATTTCTTCTTTTTCAATTCTGTTTGTATTTTTTTTATTTCATTTGCATATCTGTTACCCATAATAATTGCACTTTCAGAATCAAAATGGGTACCATCAATTGTATTTGTCCCTTCTGAAATCGCAACTCCTGTGCTTCTTATAAAGTCCGGTAATTGCAATATCATTTCATTAAAGTCGTGTCTGTTTTTGTTTTCATAAAGTTGACCAGCGACAAATGGGATTGAAGGATCATCAAACTCTTCGCGAATGGCGGATATAAGTATTTCGAGTCGTCCCAGGTACAAGTCAACCCGAATTGGATGCCAATCTCCTTCACCCTGATGCCAGATAATCCCTTTTAACTTTCCATACTCCAGAGCTTTATAAGTTTGTTTAATGGCCTCCTGATACAATTCAGTTCCCGGCAACCACTGAACTATTTTTGTTCCTCCTTTTGCATTCAGTACAAGCCCAATTTCATTGTCAGAATGTTCTGCTGCCATTGATCTGGTAAATGAATAGGCTGAACTTAAGCGTTGCATTTTTATATTTTTTCGTACAGAAGAATACCTGTTAAGAGGATTTGTTGCTACCACCCATGGCGTCGCATCATCACCAGTAAAAAGGTAGGCGTGTTCTAAGGTAGCATTATCTTCTTCTCTGATGGTAGCCCTGCCTGCCATATTCGATTGCCCGATTACGAGATAAATATCCAAATGTTCAAGAATTTGTTCAGGAATGTTATCTGTTTCAAATATGTCAACCTGAGCTGTTGCAAATTGTTGCATTTGAAATATTAATAAAAACAGAATACAATTTTTAAATACTTTCATCGGTCTATAGTTTTCCATTTAAATATCAAATTTTTTCTACAATAATTCTTTCATTCGGCGTTTTTCATTCAATCGGATGGTAATTATCTTTTTTATTTTCATTTTAAGTAGTTTCAATTGCTGATTTCCGATTTCAATATTTTTTTCAAACGAATTAAAGCTTCAATGTAATAATAATCGGCATAAATTATTGGAATATCCACTTCTCCGTTTTTCGGTTTATTTCCTGTTGAATGCAATAAAAATGCATCGTTTTCAGCACCACTTAAATAGTTGGATGAAGAAAGCGAACAGAGCATTTTTTCAGCTTCCACTCGATAAAATGCTTTTTCCTTTTTATTAGTTTGTTGTTCAGGAAGTTCTAAAAATGCGTAGGCAACAACTGGTTGAATATGTACGAAGCGGCAAAAAGGAAGAGATCGATAAACCTATGATTGATGGCCATTTGTCAGCATCATTGTGTCACCTCGGAATAATTTCCTATAAAATGGGACGGGCTTTGAATTTTAATCCGTAAAACGAGAAATTTGAGAATGACATTGAAGCGGACAAATTACTTACAAGAAAATACCGGAAACCGTATGTAATGCCGGAAAAGGTTTAATTGTTGTTTTATTAATCAAAATCCCCGTCCGGTTAATAACAATTATTGAAATGAAGAAGCTTTTTGCTTTCATTTTTAAATTAATTTTATCAATCCATCATCAAAATCTGCCAGAGTTTGACATGCCAAACACCACCAGATTCAATTCAACTTTCTTACCCTAATGGGCTCTTTACTTTATTCCCCGACATTTTTGCCGGGGAATAGTATAAAAACCTATTTCTTTTCCGGTGCTCCAATCACACCAAAATATCGTCCGCTCCAATAAGGCAATAGCCAAATATCTCCGGCACTGTATTCTTCTCTGCCACCACCTCTCGAATCTAAATCGAAACGGTTGGCATTGTGACGGGAAATTCGTAATTCGCTGGCCGGAAGCATTTCTTTTATTGTTTGTTTTCTAAAGTTTGGCTCCAGCAATTCAATATCTTTTCTGTGGCTATTTAAAACTGTCCAATCCACTAAATCCATGGGGTATTTTTGAAGATACCAGGTAGCTTCCTCTAAATCAATTTTTTCCAAACCTACTATTGCAGTCATTATATTCCACAATCCCTCTTTTTCTTGTCTTTCATATTTCCAGTGGTCAATAATTGCTTCTCTGTATTTGGCTTTCAATTCATCGGTAAATGCATAACGATACAAACCCCAGTAGCCACAAAAATACATCTCGTCATCCGAGTGATTCCACGAATCTGAAAGTTCTTTACTCAACTCATCCGAATCATCGGGAGCTATTCCAATTTCGCTTAATGGACGCATTAAATTTTCAAGATAACCATGCTCATTCATCAGGTAATACGCAGCTTCTTTGTATTTTTCTTTTTTGGTGAAATGATAAGCGGTTTGCAACATTCCAATAATATTTGACGAGTTTATTTTACGATCACCAACCATAACCGGACGACCATTTACATAGTCGGGATGCCAGCGCCCCCATTGTGTAGGTTCGCCATTCCAGTCAATCATATAAAAATCATTGTCTACAATGTGTGCCATCAAAGTGTCAATCAATGCAATCGATCTGTTTTGCAAGTCTGGATCATCCACTAATTCAGCAATTGCAGCAAATGCAAAAATATGACCGATTGCTTCGTCACTACTAGTTGTCGATTTCCAGTCCCACTCAGGATCTTCCGCTCTTCTCCAGGGTCTGTCGTGGTATTTGTAACCACGCCTTTCGAATGAACGTGAAGGAAATCCGGGGATATGATTTATGGTATATAAACGTTCCAATCCATCCAACGACTCGCGGATATTTTGCAAGGCCTCTTCCGATTTTGTTACTGAATAACGAAAAACTTCACCAGCCAAATACATGGTTGTCCAAAGTCCATCGTTGTCTGAAGTACGCATACTTCCGGTTGTTACATCACCATCAATCATTGATATAATTCCTGCGTTAAAACCATGTCTGATGTGACGGTTACGAACTTGTTTATCGTAAAACATCGCTTTGTCGTACAAAGTCATCTCTTTTGTAAAAATTTGCCCCAAACCTTTGTCGGTTAAAATAAGAACCGAATTTTCAGGTCCTTTGGCAATGTCAATTACTTTATCAGAAGGAATCCAACGTTTTGAAGCGTAGTAATTATATTTCCCGGCGTCGTTCAACATAAAAGCTCCCCAGCTTGAACCAAACCAGATGTTTCCATCAATTTCAGAAATAGTGGTTATCTCCGTCCAGGGTAAATCTTTATGGATTGCGCCAACTTGTTTTTTTGTCTTGGTGTCGATTTTGAAATACCCATCGGCAGTTCCGGCAAATACTTTATCTCCTACAACTTCAATACAAGTTAGGTTTGAATTCGTCAGCACTTTTTCAACCAACATTTTAGCCGGAGCACAAACACTTATCGATTTCTCTCCAAGAATCCAATACTGATTATTTAGTCCATCGTATTTAATATCAATCACTTTATCACCAGTTTCACCTTCCCATAAGGTTTCAGAATCTTTTAGAAAATTCAACTTTTTTCCATCAGAAATAAGGAAAGAAAAATCGTTATCGGCAGCAAATATTTTTGCTTCCGGCATTTGATGTCTTGAATGCAATTTCCCCGCCCAGGCATTGCTTAAAACCGCTTCATCGTCGACATACACAAACTGGTTTTTATCGCTGATAATACTTTTTATTCCTTTGTCGAATGTTGGAACAGAGTGTACATCTTTTACCAAGGTACCTGGAAATAAAAACTGGCCGGCTCTTGTTCTTAACAATCCGTGCGACGAAAGCACCTGAATATATCCGTTTCTATCCGCAGCAACTTTCTGCAATTCAACTCTGGCATTTTCAAAGTTGTACTTTATACTGTACTCCTGAGCAAAGGGTTTATCGGCATGAAATTGTTTTGTTTTCTGAGCTGATACAGTTGACAATGCAACAAATCCAATTACAAAAAACAGTAAAAGGGTTAGTTTTTGATTGATTTGGTTCTTCATTTTATTGAGTTTTAATTATTATATTTTTATTTATTGACTGGCTCACTAATCACACCCAGATATCTTCCCATCCAATAAGGCAATAACCAAATGTCTCCGGCACTTTCTTCTGAACTACCATTGCCACCTCTTCTGTCCATGTTAAACATATTTCCATTGTGGCGTTGAACTGGTCTTTCGTCGGGAGGAAGAACCTCAGCGGTTCTTTGCTCTCTGAAGTTTGGCTCCAACAATTCAATGTCTTTGCGGTGGCTATTCATAATGTCCCACGAAATCATGTCCAATGGGTGTTCCTGCAAATACCAAACTGCTTCATTCAAGTCGAATTCGTTACTCACCAAAGCTGTAAAAATATTCCAGGCACCTTCTTTTTCAGGACGTTCAATTTTCCAGTGGTCAATTATTGCCTCTTTGTATTTTTTCTTCAAATCTGCGTCGAAGGCATAACGGTAAAGTCCCCAGTAACCAACAAAGTACATTTCATCATCCGAGTGATTCCACTCACTCGAAAGCATTTTACTC
>JABMPI010000807.1 GCA_013203755.1 Bacteroidota bacterium | reverse complement strand
CACTTTTACAAACAAGAGCCAATACTTCTTCAAATGATGCCTCGTTAAAATCAACTGAATACTTTTGCTCCTGATCAAAAATATCATCTTTATATAAAAAGATATATTCTGTTTGATCTTCGATAGTTTCAATAACTTCTTGTATTGTTGCCTCCTTAAAATTTAAAGACAATTTTACCTGGGATAAACTATGCCCAAAGGTAACAAACACAAGTAATGTCAGAATTAATGTTAGTTTCATTTTTCTAATTTGTGTTTTTGTATTTCCCAAATAAGGGAGATACCGTTCTCGTTTTTTTTTCATAAATTTGAATTGTTAAATAATACATTACTAAAACTGTTTAACATTTAAGGCCGGTTGGGTGCGGGAACACTCTCCGGTCTTTTTATTTATTTATCTCATATATACATTCACCCTTTTTTATAATTTTTACAGAAGCTGCTAAAGACAGTCTCCTGATAATTTCCTCTCTTGTTTCATTTAAATCCAGTTTCCCTGAAATTTTTATTATTCCCAACATAGGATCTGAATAGTTAAAACGAATATTATAATATCTCTCCAGTTTTTTTATAACCCTGTTTAAATCCGAATGATCAAATTTGTAAAGTCCGTCTTTCCATAAAACATAATTATCGGTGCTAACTTCTTTTATTAATGTTTCGCTGCTAGTTTTATTATAAGTGGCCAATTGTCCAGGCTCCAATTCCATTGCTAAGTCAAATATTCCTGAGTTATTTTGCTCCAACCTAACTTTTCCTACAGTTAATACCGTTTCAATTATATTGTCTGAAGGATAGGCAGATACATTAAATTTGGTGCCCAATACTTTTATTCGAATATCAGATGTTTGAACAATAAAAGGATGAGCCTTATCTTCTTTAACTTCAAAAAAAGCTTCTCCCACAAGGAAAACTTCACGTTTTTTATCTACAAAAAATTCGGGAAATACTAATCTGCTACCTGCATTTAAGAACACTTTTGTTCCATCGGGCAAAATTATTTCTGATGTTTTCCCAAATGGAATTACCAATTGATGTAGTTCCGGAATTCCCTTTTGAACAGGCTGCGTAGCTTTAATTACATTATTATTTACGATTATATTCCCATCAGCATTATATTCTATAACCGAATTTTTCTCTTCCAACAAAATACTTTCTCCATTAGAACGGAATAATTTTGCTTCATCTTCTGCAACAGGTTTGGTTGCGATTTGAGAATTGAATTGTGAGGTAAAGTTATCTTTCTGATAAAACAGGATTGCTCCAAATGAGAAAAACAATATTGCAACAGCGGCATATTTAAATGCTGTTGTTATTAAACTAACCTTCTTTTTACCGGCTTGCTTTGCACTTATTTGTCTTAAAATATTGGAAAACAAAACAATCTTTTCTTCCTCAGAAAGGTTTCTATCTGTAGTTCTTAAATTTAGAAGAATATTTCTTGCCAGTTGAATATTGCGTTTTTCTTTAGGGTGGCCTATCTCAAAAGTCTCCCACCAATCTTCCAATTCCTGATTAGGGTTAAATACCCACTGAATAAATCGGTTGTCTTCTAAATATTTACTAATAATCTCCATTAATTATTTACGTCTTTTGCTAATAAGGACTTCAACTTTGCAAACATGGACAGTTTATTTTCTTTTTATTTTTTAATTTAAACATTCTACCTCATTTTTATCAAAGCAGAATGTTAAAACAAACTAATAAACAAAATTGGATGAATAAAGGACTTGTTCGGCAAGAAGGGGATTTAATTCTACTTCAATAAAAGGATTTATTGAGCTTTTATATGGACATTTTTTTAGAGCTATTTTTTAATCTAAAATGCATCCAAAAAATAAATGTTTCTTTGTTAAAAGACTCACGAATTGTTTTTAAGGCCCGGTAAACCTGTTTCCTTACAGATTCTATGGAGATATTCAACAGTTGTGAAATTTCGCTGTACTCAAGAGATTCGTTAAAACGAAGATAAAGGGCTTCTTTTTGTTTTGCGGGAAGTAAATTAAGCAATTTTACTACCCGAAGGTTTATTTCTTCTTTCTGTTCCTGCTCTATTATGGTTTTTTCAATGCTGTACTCCGGCTCAAATAGTAGAACGTTAATTGCATCCTCTTCAACCAGCTTTCGGTTTCGTTTCAGTTTTTTTATTAAGCTTCGTTTTAAAGCAAGTATCAGATAATATTTAAGATTTTCAGGATTAGTTTTATTTTTTTCCCGTTTCATGTATAAATCGAGAAAAACTTCTTGAATTGAATCCTTTACCAATCCTTCATCTTTACAAAGTTTAGTTCCGTACCGAAAAAGTATCTCCACATATAGATTATACAAATATGCAAAAGCCTCTTTATCGCCCAGTTTAAAACTTTCCCAAACAATTAATATATTGTTTTCTTTTGTCATTAAAAAAATGCAGAATTTTTTGCCTCCCTATTCCGACAAATATATAATACAAAAAAACTATATGAAACTTTAAGGCTATTTTTCAACACAACATATTAAAAACAGAAAAATTAGACGCTCCAATATTCAATTTTTTAAGAAAGAATTATGATGCTAACTTTTAGACATGCCTAACATGATTTAACTACATTTTAGGAAAGAACTGGTTAATTATGAATAGCTGTAAAAACAAATATTTTTTCAACGAAGGAATTTATTATAGGCAAGGAAAACTCTATTTTCACAATCAATTAAAAAACCAGTTGCTGTGCGTTACGCTTTTGAAGATTTTGTAGTCGGTGAACTTTTTAACAACGAAGGACTACCTGCGTCTTCTTTTAGGACTGATGATTGGGAGATGAAATAAAACATGACAACAGAAAAAAGGTAATAAGCAGGAACTATTTGATACTCTTTAGTTACAAATATCATGTAGTTTTTTATTTACTGAGCCTTCAATCAATTCATTCGAAATAACTTACCCTTCGACACAGACAACGGTTAGTTGGCTACAATTTTTTGCAAAAAAAAAAATCCTGCTAATTTTTATATATTTTGCAACTTATCACCAAAACTGTGCACAGAACAAATTGAGAGAAAAAAAAAAAAAAAATGGGAAAATATTTAAAACTTTAT
>JABMPI010000806.1 GCA_013203755.1 Bacteroidota bacterium | reverse complement strand
TTCAGTGAAATTGCAGGTAGTGCACCTTCCAATTTTGCTGCCAGGTACTGTCCTTCTTCACCATAATCTGACGAAAGCGTGTTTTTAAGATTTTCAGGAATTGCCCTTGGAATGGAGAACCGTTTCATTAATTCTCCAACGATATGGTCGGCATCAGCAGCACTTCCCCCGTTTCCGCAAATCAGTAATTTCCCCTGATTTTCGAAAGAATCTTTTAATAAATTAAAAGCACTAGCTATATCTTTTTTCGCTGTTCCCAACTCCGGATTGCGAACCACCAGGTCTTCCAACATTTTATCGACACTCATTTTATTTTATTTTAATCTTGAATATCCAACAATAGCCACACTCAGGCTGGCTATGTCGCCAACTTCATCGCCCAATTCGGCTGGGACTATTTTACATACATTCCTGGCACCTGCCAAAGCTTCTTTTTCTATTATTTTATTTGTCCATCCATTAAATAACTCTGGATTCCGCGCATACACACTTCCAATCACTATTCTTTCAGGATTTAACATGTCGATGATGATAGAAAGGCCTACACCCAGTTTCTTTGCTGAGATATTGAATAACTCCAAAGCATCTTCATCTCCTGCGGTGGCTAGTTTTGCCAGCTGAAAAGTTGTAATACTCTGTAATTCATCATACGATTGACAATAGGATATTTTTTTTCCTTTATTCAATTTTTCCTCTGCTTTTAGCTGTGCTAACATAGTAATGCCAGAACCGCTACAAAATCCCTCGAATGATCCAGCTTTGTTATAACCTATGGGACCATCATCTTCCAGGCGTATGTGCCCAACCTCTCCGGCATTGTCATTTGTTCCTGCATAAAGTTGCCCGTTGAGGATCAATCCGGCACCCAATCCAGTTCCAAAGGTTAAGAACACCATATTTTCGGAACCTTTGCCTGCACCAAATTTCCATTCGGCCAAGGCACAGGCATTTGCATCATTCTGTATGAATGTGGATATCCCTGTCTTTCCTTTTATTATATCGACTATTGGGATATTATCCCAACCAGGTAAATTCGGAGGAGAATGTATGACCCCAGTTTTACTATTTAACGGACCTCCGCAACTGATCCCTATCGATCTAAAATTTCGATTTTCATATCGTTTTTTAAGTTCTGCAATACTGTCTATTATTTTTTTAATTGCGTAATCGGGCCCTTTTTCTGTATGGGTTGCAAACTGCACACGATGCAGAATTTCCATTTGATCTGTTCCAGCCAAAACCGCACATTTTGTTCCTCCTATGTCTATACCTATATAGTAGTCTATGTTTTCCATTATAAAAATTTTTTTATTTTATTTTTTGATTTGATCTAGTGATGAAACTTATAATCAACAAATACAATACAACAAAAAGTAATACATAGAAACTTTGAAGTACTCCAAATTGTGAACTTACTGCTCCCATAACAGGTGGAATAAATGCCCCTCCGGCAATTGCCATGACCATCAATCCTGATATTTCATTGACCCTGTTTGGTAGTTTTTCAACAGCAAGAGAGAAAATTAAAGGAAAGATATTAGCTGCACCAAGTCCAACTACAAAAATTGCAATACGAGCCATCAAAACATTAGGGGCTATTAGCAAAAGTACCAGACCAGCTGTTGCTAAAATGGTTGAAATCCTGAAAAACACTTTTGTATTTATGTAGCGCAACAAAACTGCTCCCGAAAAACGACCAATCATTTCTGCACTAAAGAAAATACTGATCCCAAGTGACGAATTGTCAAGCGATAAGCCAAAACGATTCTGAAGAAAATTGGCAATGTTCGAATTCATGCCTACTTCCATACCAACAATCATAAAAATCCCCAGAAAAAGAAGTAGGATTGAGCTATTTCCCAGCAATGAAAAACTGGATTTGTAGGTTGCAGGTTTTTGTTCCAATTTTGCTTCTGAAATTGGTGTAAAATACAACCAAAGCACGGTCAGAAATGAGATACCTGAATAAACAGCAAATACTAATTTCCAATCGCCAAAATACATTGCCATAAAAGCTGCAATTATTGGTCCCAGTAATGAACATGATGCCTTTACAAACTGACTCAGGCTCATGAAACTGGAGTATTTCTCTTTTGACACAATATCGAGTAACAAGGGATTGGCTGCTACCTGAACAATTGTATTACC
>JABMPI010000805.1 GCA_013203755.1 Bacteroidota bacterium | reverse complement strand
ACCATATTCCATACTGAAATAGGCAATTTCGGGGCCTTCTAAATTGCTTCTCTCTTCTAAATATGCGGTAAGAAGTTGGTTAACGTGGTTCATTTTTGCAATAAACAGCTCATCGCGTTTTAATTGTTTGAACCGTTTGTAGCTAACTTTTTCTAAAAGAACAACCGGGTTGTGTTCACATTTTTCCCAAATCTCAGCATCAATATATTCAAATAAGTCCCTTGCTTCAGTATTCCAAACCCACCAAAGGTTTTTAGATATAATACGCAGCGGGCTTAAGCTTTCTGGAAGATTAGTTTCTACTATTATCTTTTTCCAAACCGGTTCTTCCACAACCGGGGGGTGTATAAATCTTACTTTCTTTGATTCCATTTTGTCGTATTTCTTTTCTTTAATCCAAATTTTAGCTCTAGAAAAAGAGCTGCAAAAGTACATTTAATACTCATAATCAATACAAATTGAGTAACAATTTGTTGTTGAAATAACAATAACTAAAAAACGGGGGAAGTTGTTTATGGTTGGTATATTTTTTTAATTGCTTTTTTGCAATCGAATTAAATCTGCTTCCATCTTTCTGATTTTGTCTTCTTTTTCTTCAATTATTTTGTGAAGTACTGCAATTTCAGCTTCCGTCTCATTTTCAGGAACAAACGAGTTTAATCGAATTTTAAAATCACTTAAAACATTCATGTAATTAATAAAAGCTTCGTAGGGTGAATCGAATGGATTAAACGAGCTGTGCACCTCTCCATCGGAAAAATATTTGGTAGACATGTAGTAGAAATGGTCGCTAACTTGAAGGTAATTCCAATCTTTATTTAAATTGGTATCAGTACATTTTGCCATGCGATGTCTCAAATCGTACAACTTTTCAAATGCCTCTTTTTGCATTTTATTTCCCAGCCAGGCGGTTAAATCCCGTTCTTCGTCGGCCCACGAAATGGGGTGGGGCACGCTAACCACCGAAATGGGTTGCAATTGCTCTGCAACTTCGGTAGGCGTTGCAAATTTTAATTTTGGATTTTCCACAATCGCTTTTGGTAACGTTTCCAAAAAATCGAAAATACCAGTCTCTTTTGACTGCCGCTCTCCAAACGATTCGTAACTTAGAAATAGGTTCGCTACTTCTTCATTCTCTTTCATTCCTTCAAGCCAGCCCATAAATTTTTCAGTAGTTAATGGATAATCAGCCCAGTTTGTATTTGAAAATCGAAAAGTAATGTCGTCGCTTAATTTGAAGTTTCGCATTAAAACTTTTAAGCGTGGATTTATGGAATTTGCATAAAGGAAGTTGGGACTTTTCCAGCCCAGCACGTGTTTCGCACCTTCGGTTAATATGGCACTGTAACCCATTTCTGCAATTTGCTCGCCTATTTCATCTGAATATATCATTTCCGTATTTCTGAAAACACGTGGTTTTTGACCAAAAAGTTCAATAATTTTTTGTTCGTGCAGTTTTACCTGGTTTTCGAAAATAGCTTTGTCTTTTAACGATGCCAGTGAATGCGAGTACGTTTCTGCCAAAAATTCAACACAACCTGTTTTTGCCAGTTCCTGAAACGATTTGATTACCTCGGGCGAATACAGAGCAAATTGTTCCAACGCTAGTCCTGTAATCGAAAAGGCAACTTTAAATTTCCCTTCCAGTTGGTCTACTAATTTGAGTAATATTTTATTTGTTGGTAAATAGCTTTGTTCTGCTATTTTTTGCATAATCGTTTCGTTGGCATAATCATCGTAATAATAATGATCGTTGCCAATGTCGAAAAAACGATACCGGCGATGCCGAAAGGGCTGGTGTACCTGAAAAAATAAACAAACTGACTTCATATGTTTAAGAATTAGACTCAAGATAAAAAGACATAGGATTGAAGAAATAATCATCCTTATGATTGTCAAAATTTATCATGCAAGTTCCATTTTTTAGAGTTAAATATTTAATTGTACGTAAAATTCTTGTCATAGATCTTTTATCTGAAAATCGAACAAGCTGTCAAATTTTTAAAGCTGATTCATAAACTTCACAAACTTTTTTTGCTGAATTCACCCACTTCAGATTATCGACTTCTATTTTTCCCTCTTCCTTAAAAAGTTCAGAAAGGGCTGGGTAATTCAGTAGTCCATAAATGGCATCTGCCATTGCGTAAGTATCCCAAAAATCGATTTTAATGGCGTGTTCTAAAATTTCGGAAACACCCGATTGATTGGAAATTATTACCGGAACTTTAGATTGCATGGCTTCTAACGGCACAATTCCAAAAGGCTCCGAAACCGACGGCATAACAAAAACATCGGTTAAATTAAACATTTCCTGCACGTCGTTTCCTTTTAAAAACCCGGTAAAATAAAAGTGATCCGAAATTCCCAACTCTGCGGTTCTAACAATCATTGCGTTCATCATGTCTCCGCTACCCGCCATAACAAACTTAACTTTATCCATTTTCTTGAGAACCAAATTGGCTGCCTCAATAAAATATTCCGGCCCTTTTTGCATGGTAATACGCCCCAGAAATGTCACTACTTTTTCGTTTGTTCCTTTTCTAGTAATGGTAGATTCTTTGTTTGAAACGGGTTCAACAGCATTGTAAACTGTTGTTATTTTATCGGGCGAAATGTCGTATTTTTCAACAATTATCTTTTTTGTGAAGTTGCTTACGGCAATAATTTTATCAGCCATTTCCATTCCTTCGCGTTCAATGGCATAAACTTTCGGATTTACCTCGCCTCCACTTCTGTCAAATTCGGTGGCATGAACATGAATTACCAGGGGCTTCCCAGATATTTTTTTGGCTGCAATTCCTGCAGGGTATGCAAGCCAGTCGTGGGCATGAATAATGTCGAAAGTGGTGTTGCGGGAAATTAGTTCAGAAACAATCGAGTAATTCCGAATTTCTTGTAAAAGGTTGGCTCCATATTCTCCGCTAAAATCTACTTTTAAGCCCTCGTCAGTTTTAATAAATCGCAACTTTTTTGAATACTTTCCACTTTTCAATTCCCAGAATTCATCTTCTCCAACATAAGGAATTATCTGAGAATCAATTTCGTAATATTCTAATTTTTTCTGAATGTTTTCGAATTGAATTTCCTTTTTCAAAATAGAAACAGTATTGGCTCCAATTAATTCCATTCCAGAGTGGTCTTCATCACCAAAAGCTTTTGGAACCACAAAAATTACATCCATGTTATTTAATTCGGCCAGCCCTTTTGTTAAACCATAACATGCTGTTCCCAAACCCCCGGAAATATGTGGTGGAAATTCCCACCCAAACATTAAAACCTTCATTTATATAAAATTAGAATCAAAACACAAAGACTGCAACTTAAATATTATACTGTGTTTTATTATTTTTGTTTTGCTTATTTCTTAATAATAACTCTATTCCTTATAGTTTTGAACCAACTGGGTGGCATAGATTACTCCGGCCACATTCCAGGCTTGCGAAATTGCACCTTTTGCCTGATGCGGTGGATTACCATTGTACATCTCCGACATGGTCCCGATAGCGTGTTCTGACAACTCTTCTTCAAAAGTTTCCATCAACTGCGTAACAAACGGGAGTCCACCTCTTTTATGTATTTTCAAATAACCTTCCACAAAAAACTGAATTAACCACGGATAAACTGTTCCCAGATGCGCTGCCGCTTCGCGTTTTTCCGGTCCACCTTCAATTACTCCATTGTATCTAATATGGTCGGGCGAAAGTGTACGCAATCCACGTTTAGTTAAAAGCGTTTTCTTTGCCACACTTAATACCATTTTTTGCTGTTCTTTCGAAAGTGGCGAGTAGTCGAGTGCAGTTGCAATTACCATATTTGGGCGAACCGACCAATCTGGAATTCCATTATTAACCACGTCGGCTAAATGATCGTGGCCTTCGTTCCAAAAGGTTTTATTAAATGCAACACCCACCTTTTTTACCATTTCTTTCCATTCGCTAATAAATTCATTGTCGCCCACCATATCGGCAAGATCCAGTGCAAAACAGATGGAGTTAAACCAAAGTGCGTTAATTTCTACCGGAATTCCTGCACGTGTAACTATTGCATTGTTATTTGTATGCGAATTCATCCAGGTAAGTGGAATTCTGTCTTTTTTAGCAAAAATTAATCCTTCGTTTGTAGTGCCAATATATTTTGAGGTTGAATTTTTTAGAGCCTCAAGAATTTCTTTAATCGCACCCCCATAATTTTTCCAAATTTCTTTGGGCTTTTGATGGTATTTAAAATAGTGTTGAATGACCCAAATAAACCAAAGCGAAGTGTCGGCTGAATTAAATTGTTTGTTTTTTGAATGAATATTATCGGGGAAAAAGCCATTCTCCAAATGCTTTACATAAGTGTCTAAAATATTTTTGAAATCTCTTAAATTATTTTGAGCACTATAAATTCCTGGAAGCGAAATGAAAGTTTGCCTGGTAATACTGCTGTACCATGGAAAACCGGCAACAATATCGGTATCACCATTTTTGTGCATAATAAATTGTGCAGCGGCATTATTTAACGAACTGGTAAAAGTTATGTGGGTACCACGTTTTTTAATCTCTTTAGTAAATCTTTGTTTTAACGAAATTGGTTTGGTTTCGCTTGTTCCGGCAGCAAAAATTATGGTTTCTCCTTTTTTTATGGGAACCTCGAAATAACCAGGAACCAGCAAATCTTCCAAATAATCGTATCCCCGATTTAACTCTTTTAAATATTCGATGTTGTAATACCAATCGGGAGCAGGTATAAATTCTGCTTTTTTGTTAAACTGCATAAACAAATCGGGAAATTTGTCATACATTTTAATGCTCACACCATTTTTTGCAGGTTTATATTTCGAGTTGGCAAACATATTTGCTTTACTCAATGAATGAATATTTCGGAATGCTAAAAAGGGTTTGAACCGCAAAATAGTTGGCGACTTTGCCTCTTCCAATGTATATCGAATTAAAACCTGTTCCTCCTTTTCAACTAGAATTCGCTCTTTTGTGAGAACAACTCCTCCCACCCGATACGTAGTTTTTGGAACTTTATCGAATTTTATGTCGCGAATATATTTGTGTCCTTTGGGGAAGTAATTACCTCCCTGGTAACGATGGATTCCTAAATTAAATTCAGCGTCATTTTGAATCACGGTTTCGTCGAACGAAGAAAGCAAAACGTGTTTCTCGCCTCCAAAATTTTGAATTGGGCAAACCAATAACCCATGATATTTTCGGGTATTGCAACCGCTTAATGTAGTATTTATGTATGAGCCAGCTCGGTTCGACCTCAAAATCTCTTGGTGTAAAGAGTACTCCAGGTTTATTAAATGCTCTTTGTTAAATGTTAGATAGCTCATAGTTTTATATGGTTTTAGGTTAATATAATACTAGTTGGACTATAATTATTGATTTTCTAAATTGCGTATTAAAATTATTTAGAGACTACTATTTTCAATTTTATTTATTTGTTCCATAAAAGTTTGTTTTTCTAACTCCAGGTTTATAACCGGGTATTTTTGTTCCAATAGTTTTAGTTTCGATAATTGTTTTTGGAGAAACGTTAAATGCTCTTTCGTAAATTTATTAAAAGGCCGATGATTTTCCGCTGCCTTTATTTTTTTTACCTCTTTTGAAATTTTTTGACTCTCTTCCGAAATTAAAGCTTGTTCAAATTTTTCCCAGATATGATTTATTGCAACATCAGAAACATGAAGCATATCTTCCGCATAAAAACGGTAATCACGCAATTCATCCATCACAATTTCGTACGACGGGAAATAGTTGCTATTTCCGTTCGGATTTTTAATAATCTCGTCGATGGCCAGTAAAAGAGTTGCTTTACTTCTTTGGTTTTCAATTGCGCCATCTTTCCAGTGTCGTATTGGACTAACCGTAAAAACTACTTTTAGTGCTGGGTTCAATTCCCAAATTCCATCCATTAATTGTTGGTACACATCAACTATTTCGCCCACCGACAATCGAACTCTTTCAAATTGGGCTGAAGGTATTTTATGGCAATTAGAAACTGTGGTTCCTGTGGTTTTGTATTTGTAAATCCAGGCAGTTCCAAAAGTTATAAAAAGTGAATCGGCAGTTTTTAGGTATTCGGCAGAAGTTTTAATGCGGCTGTTTATGGCTTCCAGCGTTTTGTTTTCATCCGGAAAAGAAAATTTACCGTGGTGATAAAAGCTGTGCCACAACCCACTGTGTTGAATTAAATCGGAACTCTTAAACTCTTTTTTTTGAAGTAAAATTCGAATTCCATTTGCAACTGAAATTGGGTTATACAATATTCCAAACGGATTAATATCGACATTGTATTTTAATGCGGACATTCGATTTCCCACATTCTCGGTAAAACAGGAACCCATAAAAATATTCTTTTTTGAGTATCCGGTTTCCCAATCGAATTTTGGAATATCGACAATCGTTTGGAATTTTGATGTGCCCATTTACTTTACTTTAGGAATATCTATTTTTTTCAAAACCAACGCAGTTCGCGCTGGCAAATACATTTTTAAATAATGCTGACTGGTAATTCCTGCGCTTGGCATTGTATAATAATTAATCTCTTCGTCAACCAAATCATTTCCGCCAAATTGACCAGAGTCGGTGTTTAATACCACTTTATATTTGCCAGCCCCCAGCGGAATTCCATAATCTGTAAACGATTTATTTGGACTGAAATTGAATACGAATAAAAATAATCCGCGATGAAAAGCCAACACTTTATCAGGTTTATTGCCCAACACTAAATCTACAGAAGGCACAGTAAGCAATTTGTTTTCATTTAAAAGCTGAATCATCTCTTTGTCGAAATCGTAGAGCCAATGAAATTTTAGATCAGAATCTTCCGAAATGCTCCAAATTCGTCGTGCATTTTTATAGGACCAGTTATTTCCCTCTCGTGGAAAATCAATCCACTCCGGATGCCCAAATTCATTTCCCATAAAATTCAGATATGCACCGCCGGCTGTTGAAGCCGTTGCCAAACGAATCATTTTATGCAATGCTATTCCACGGTCAACCTTTAAGTTGGCTTGGTCTTTCCGCATGCTAAAATACATCTCCTTGTCTATAAGGCGGAAAACAATAGTTTTGTCGCCCACCAATGCCTGATCATGCGATTCGGCATAACTCACCACTTTTTCATCCAATCGTTTGGAAGTAAGTTGATAAAAAATTTCTCCCACATCCCACTCATCATCCGTTTTCTCTTTTATCATTTTAATCCAAAAATCGGGAACGCCCATCGCCATTCGGTAATCGAAACCCAAACCTCCGTCTTCAATAGGAACCGCTAAACCCGGCATTCCACTCATGTCTTCGGCAATAGACAAAGAGTTGGGATTTACTTGTTTCATTAATTTGTTGGCCATTCTAAAGTAGCTGGTTGCTTCGTGGTCAACACCGTCATTAAAATAGTCGTCGTAATTGGTAAATGCTTTTTCTAAACCGTGGTCGAAATAGAGCATGCTCGTAACGCCATCAAATCGGTAGCCATCAAATTTAAATTCATCTAACCAATATTTTATATTTGAAAGCAGGAAGTGCAAAACTTGATTTTTGCCATAATTGAAACAATAAGAATCCCAAGCCGGGTGGTCGCCTTTTGCTCCATCATGAAAAAACTGAAACCGTGTTCCGTCGTAATTTCCTAATCCTTCCAATTCATTTTTTACGGCATGAGAATGTACCAAATCCATAATTACGCCAATCCCCATTTCGTGCGCTTCATCAATCAATTGTTTTAATTCGTCGGGTGTTCCAAAACGCGACGAAGGAGCAAAAAAGCTGGAAATATGGTAGCCAAAACTTCCATAATAGGGATGTTCCGGAATGGCCATTAATTGAATGGTATTGTATCCGTTGGCTTTAATTCGCGGTAACATTTTCTCCCGAAATTCATTGTAAGTATGAACGCGTTCCTCTTCGCCCGCCATTCCAATATGACCTTCGTAAATAAGTGCAGGTTCATTCTCTCTTCTAAAATTGGGGTTTTTCCACTGGTATGGATTTTCCGGTGCCCAAACCTGTGCATTAAAAATATGTGTATTCGAATCTTGAACAACTCGTGTTGCCCACGCCGGAATTCGTTTCCCATAGTTTATTGCCCAATGAATTGAAAGTGCATACAAATCCTCATGATGCAGTGCGTTATCCTGGAGTTTTAATTCCCAAACTCCATTTTCCAGCGGTAAAAAAGTATATTCTTTTTCTTCCTGCCAATTGTTGAAAGTACCAATTAAATAGATAAATGTTGCGTTGGGTGCCCATTCGCGAATTACCCAGCCATCGTTGGTTTTGTGCAAACCAAAATAGAGATGGCCCGATGCAAAATCCATAAGAGACTTATCTCCGGTAATTTCCTTCTCTTTTTTATCGGCCTCTTTAATTCGTTTTATAATTGTTTCCGAATAGGGTTCCAACCATTTGTCGTTTTGTATAAGCTTAGGAAGTATTTTTTTCATGTTTTTATTATTGTTTATTTTTTGCAAACCAGGTAACTAACTGAATAACGATTCTTCTGAACCAGATAATATTTTTATACTCGTTTTTTTATAAAGATAAAAATTCGGGCACCAACTTGCCAGTGAATCTAATAAAAATGGCGAAAAAATAATAATTGCGAATTTATAACTAAACCAGAAAACCATGAGGTCTTGCTTCATGAATGAATGGGCATCAATATGTGAACGTAGTGAACACCATGAAAAAAGCTTTGCTTTTTTCCAGAAGCCCCGTGCTCTTGGCACAGGGTCGTTCACAGGAATCAGTATTGGAGTATATTGTCGAGTTAGATTCTAATAAATAAATTCAATGTTGTCGACCCAAAAAATAGTTTCTGGCGAGCCAACGAAATCAACTCCTTGATAACTAGAGGTAAAACACATAATCAAATGGGTTGGAGTATCCTCTTTTGTTCCCCAACCAGTTTCGGTTAATGGGAACATTTTATTTTTGGAATTTATTACATACTCTTCACTCACCTCTGGAATTAGCCCATCGTTTTTTTATCGTAAATTGGAAGTTTTGAGATGTCTCCATAGGTAATTGGGAAAATAGCTTCGTTTACCCATTCATTTTTAATGCTCGTAAAAACTGACGTGTTGCACCAATTCTGGTAGCAAAAACATTACTTTTTTTTTGAAGGATAAAACAAAACTCACTCTGGTAGATTCCGTTAACAGGGCTTGTATTATTTGTTGCTTTAACCCTCTTGTTACCCACATTGTGTTTGTAATCAAATTTAACCGCCTCCGGTTTCCAAGTAAAAAGAACTCATTTATATATTGTATTTAACCGAATGCCAAATTTAATGAGACAATAAATTATAAGTTAGTTTAATTGTTCTTTCAATATTTAAAGTAATTGATCTTTTGGACGAACATGAAAATAAGATTTACCGCTCTGTTTGAAAATTTTTGCAACCTTTTTTATTCTACTTTTGTTTTTGAAAGAAAAACAGAATTAATGAAGAAAACCGGATTTACAACTACCGCTTTAAATGTTCCTTTTACCAAAAAAGACCCACATAATTCGTTACAAATGCCCTTGTACGAATCGGTGGCTTTTGAGTTTGATTCAGCAGAGCAAATAGAAGCCAATTTTAAAGGTGAACACATTGCACATGTTTATTCGCGTTCTTCCAGCCCAACGGTAGAATATTTTGAGTTGAAGATAAAAGCGCTAACCAACAGTAATGCTGTTGTTGCAGTAAGTTCTGGCATGGCCGCTATTTCAAATACCATTCTGGCGGTAACAAAAGCGGGAGATAATATAATTTCAAGCAACCAATTATTTGGGCACACTCTGGCTTTGTTTAAGCAGACTTTTGCTGAATTTGGGTTGGAAACCAGATTCTCGAATTTAAAATCGAAGGAAGAAATAGAGCGATTAATTGACGAAAAAACACGTGCCATTTATTTTGAAACGGTAACCAATCCGCAGCTAGAAATTGTTGATATTGAGATTTTAACTGAAATTGCACAAAAATATAATTTGTTATTAATTGCCGACAGTACTATTACTCCACCAAATGTTTTTCGGGCCGGAAAATTTGGGGTGAATATTGAATTGATTTCAACAACAAAATACATTTCAGGCGGTGCAACTTCTTTTGGTGGCGCAATTATCGATCACGGAAACTACGATTGGAACCTGAATCCAAATTTTTCAGATTATACAGAGAAGTTTAAAAAGAATGCTTTTATAGCTAAAATAAGAAAGAATATTTACAGAAATACTGGTGGAAGTATGGCGCCGCAAACGGCTAAAATGCAAATACACGGTCTGGATTTGTTGGAACTTCGCGTTGAAAGGTGTTACAAAAATTGTATGGATTTAGGTGTCTTTTTTGAAGCACACCCAAAAGTAAAAAAAGTGGTTTACCCGGGATTAAAATCTGCTTCTAATTATAAATTGGCTGAAAAATATTTTAATGGAGTTCCCGGAACAATTATGACTTTCGATTTAGAATCGAAAGAAGCCTGTTTTGCGTTTATGAATAAACTTCAAATTATTCGTCGGCCAACAAATCTTAACGATAATAAATCGCTGATTATCCATCCGCATTCTACCATTTATGGCGAGTTCCCGGAAGAAGAACGGGCAGAAGCTGGAATCCATGATACGATGATGCGCTTGTCGGTGGGTATTGAAAATGTGGAAGATTTGATTGCCGATATTGAAGGGGCGTTGGATTAAAAATTGATGGTTCATCTGCTGACTTCAAGTTCAGATGATGAATAAAATATAATTTTTGTATCTTATTGAGCAGGTGACGGAAAGTCACCAGCTCAACATCGGAAAAAGTGTCACCATTTCAACTTAAAAACGGTTCGCCTGCTGCTTCATCAGCCGATGGATCAGCTGGTAAATATTCTTTAGTGAACTTACTCTTCAGCAATTTTCAAGTTCGACAATTTCTCAATAGCTTAAGGAGATTTATTCCAATCAATTTCTGTCTTCCAGAAAATTTCTTCATATCTGTTTTTCACTAAAAGTGGGTCAAATGAATTATCAAAAATGCGACGTTGTTTAGGTCTTTTATTCAATTGTATTTTGCCATTATTATATGTTTTCAATTGCTGAGTTATTTCAATGCGGCTTTGTGGATCATTTGGGTCAGCAAATACTACACCTTGAACATATTTTGATAAATATCCAAAACCATCGGAATAACTATATTCAATAATATGATAAGTTTTATCAACTTCCAAAGTATCCTTAATAAATGTATGTCTATTAATGTCATCAACTATCCTTCTTTCTTGTTTAGCAACAATATCCTTTTTTACAATTGCAAACGATTTAAGAGTTGTGTCTGACTTTTGAATAATAACTTCCATGTTGCACGGATAATGATAAGTTAATTTACTTTTTAGCAATAGTTTAATAAAAATGGGATCTTCCTTTTTATAGTAGGAAAAATGTTGCGGAAGATCTACCCAATAAATTTGGTGGATTAAAGGATAAAACATTTTTAGGGTTAATTCTAAGGTACTATCAGACACATTTGGATTCTTTTCAATTCGTTCTTGAATTTTGTAAGGAATTATTCGTTCGCCTCGTTTAAAATTCTTTTGTTTTTTTTGAATAATATCTAAATCCAGATAAATGATTTGTGAAACATTCGAGCCATTTTTTCTTTCAAATCTGCAAAGGGCTCTGGAAATATTTTCACTCTTAAAAGAGTTGTAGGTATTCTCGCAACTCTTACTAAATAGGTCGAAAGCAAATTGGGGTGAAACTATTACTTCATCTATCAAAAAATCCTTTTTACCAAGTAAATAATTCGAGTTCGGTTTTTGAATTATATATTCGATAGTATGATAGTTTAAATGTTGTATTCGGATTGAATCACCAATCGTTGCTTCCAAGTTAAACTCTCCGTTTATATTTGTAATACAAGAAGTTTCTTTGCTAATATTATAAAGTGTGGCGAACTCAACTGGGTCGAAGTTTCTATTTTGCACGGTACCAGATACATGGTTTTTAGTTAAGGTATTTCTTTGTAAGTATTGAGAAGTAGAATATGGACTCATCTGTTCAACCTTCTTTTTTGTTGTTGAGTAAACTTTTGTAAGATTAACCTGTATATTAGAGTTCAGAGAATTAAAAGTGTCTTTAAGTAGTGATGACGGAGCAGGTAAACTTGAACTCATCAGATCAACAGAAGATTCTCTGAAATTATTTACTTCGAATTCACCTGTTCCCAAACAAATTTTCCCACTCTCGGTAATTCCTTCAATAAATATTTTGTATCGAGAAAGATTATCGCTGGTAAAAAAGAATAGTTCGTGTTCGCCATTTACAACCGTTACTTTTGGGTTCCAGTACAAAGTATTTCTATAATCTGGAGCTTCAGAATTGATATTTTCAGATGTGTATTTTGGGGAATAGAATTCTCGTAGAGGAGAAAAACCTTTTATTCTTTCAACAATTCCTCCAAGCAAAGGCCTATCTGTAACAATTTCATCTCCATCCTTAAATGTTAAAATAACTGCTCCATTTATTGCTCTTGCTCCATAAAAATTTGAACCGGGAGGAGTAATGATTTCGATACTTTTAAAGTCGCTTACATTATAAGCCATTGGAAAATTCAATTAGTAAATGCGAATTT
>JABMPI010000804.1 GCA_013203755.1 Bacteroidota bacterium | reverse complement strand
TAGGCGTAGTTATTTTTATTCACAACAAAGCAAAAAACTGCATTGTAACAGGTTACTGCAAAGTTTTTTAATGAAGGTGTGGATAAAAAGAACAAGTATAAAAATCGAAAAGCTATTTGATTTGAGTATATTATTAACATATGGCAAAACGAGAGAAAAAAGAGAGAAACAAAGGTTCGGCAGGAAATAACCGAAAATCGGGTGAAGATTTTTTACTTCTAAATTCAAAAAAGGAGGGAGTTATTGAAACTGAATCGGGGCTACAGTATTTGGTTGTTGAAGAAGTGGCTGGTGTAAAACCAGGAATGTTAGACACAATTAAAATTCACCAACGCGCTTTACTTTTAGATGGTAAAATTTTGGCAGATACATACCGTGAAAATAAAACTGAAGAGGTAAAAGTTGACGAATTAATTGAAGGTTTACAAGAAGGTTTGCAAATGATGGGGGTTGGAAGCCGTTACAAATTTTGGGTGGCGGCTGATTTGGCGTGGGGAAAAAAAGGAACTGGGAATAAAATTCCACCCAATGCTGTGTTGAGTTTTGATATTCGGTTAGTGGAGATTTGTTAGATAAAATTGAAACGAGGTAAAGTAAAAGTGGTCACCAGACTCAAAGTCGGGAAACCACTAACTATATAAGGGGACATGGGAAAGTCCGATTCCCATTATTCTTTCAACAAATATTTAATCCTTGTGCCAGAGCGAATTCAATCCTTCTACCTCCAGATTTGAACAATCTGGATTGGTAGAAACACTGAATTGGGTAAGGGAGGCATTGCTCATCGCAATTGTAACTTTTACCTTGATTGATTGATTGATTGATTGATATTTTAACTTTTACGCCTGCCGTAATACCTCAAATTAAGTTCTCTGCTACAGAACAAGAACAGAATTATAATCTTCGACTACCAGCCCATTCGGTACAAGTTTATCAGCTTCAGCTTCATTGTGCCAAAATGTGTCGTCAATCAGGTATCTGAATTGATACTCTCGGCCCGCATCTAATTTTAATGTTTGTGTAAATTCACCACTTTTTAGTTTATTCATTGGTTCACTTTCCTGGTTCCATTCATTAAATTCACCCAGAATCTTTATTGTATTGGCATTTAGCCCGTTATTATTTGCAAGTCTGAAAGTTACTTTGCAAACAGATTCCTTTTTTAAATATTGCTTTTTGATACTCATAATTTATTTGTTTTTTAATAGGATTTATTTTTAATCTGTAATTAATTTATTTGCTTCTTTGATAATTGTAAGTTCCAAGAACTTACCCCACCATATTTGCTAGTTCTTTCTCTAAAATATCGGGATATATTTCTTTGAAATTGGCGTAACACCACTTTCGAAATTGCTGCAAATTTTGTGGTTCTATCCAATTAATACATTTTATTAATTCTTTCTGAAAAAGTTCTCTGCTGAAACTAACTTTGGGTAGCATTATTTTTGCGTATTCAAACATAGGCTTTGTTTAAAATCAACATTAATATATTCAATAAAATTCTATTGTAATTACTGTAAAACAGATGGTTCTAAACTGTTTTATTTTATCTGTTTCAGACAACTTCATATTCTAGTTCTTTCTTTTTTCGAATGGAAATTATTTTTTGTTTTGGTGCTACAGACTTTTCTAATCTAAGGGTAAAGTCATTTAATACATTCATGTAATTCAAGAATGCATCATAAGGCGTTTCATAAGGATTAAAATAGGAATGGACATCACCGTCTGAGAAAAACTTTGTGCACATGTAATAAAAATGGTCACTTACTTGTAAATATTGCCAATCTTTTAAAAGATCTTTATTGGAGCACAGGTTAATTTTTCCTGACAATTCATACAATTTGCTAAACGCTTCATTCTGAAGTTCGTTTCCAAGCCATGCAGTCAGATTTCTTTCCTGGTCGACCCAGGAAATTGGTTGTGGGGCATTTAATATTGCAACAGGTTGATAATTTTCGGCGACATCAGAAGGAGTCATAAAATTGAATTGCGAATTGTTAAAAACGGCTGATGGAAATGATTGAAGGAACTTGAAAATACCTGTTTCCTTTTTTTGGTGCTCGCCAAAAATTTCATAATTCATAAAAAGATTGACTAATTCATCTTTTGTGTTGTTGCAGTTTATCCACGAAACATATTTTTTAGCGGATAACGGCCACTCGCTCCAACCTTTATCTGAAAAACGGAACGCAATATCGTCGCTAAGTTGAAAATTTCTTGTCATTACTTTTAATCGGGGATTGATGGCATTGACGTATAAATGCCCCAGGCTCTTCCATTTCAGGATATGGCTGGCTCCTTCAGTTAAAATAGTTTTAAAACCCATTTCAGAAACCATTGCACCTATTTCATCGGAATAAATTAATTCTGTATTCCGAAAAGTTTTGGGCCTTTGTCCAAAAAGCCTTTCTATTTGATTTGCATGGGACTCAACCTGTCTTTTAAACTCACTTTTATCTTTTAAAGCTGCCAGAGAATGGAAATAGGTTTCAGCCAAAAATTCGACACATCCTGTTTTTGCGAGTTCCTGAAAACTTTGGATAACTTCAGGTGCATACAAGCGAAACTGGTCGATTGCAACACCAGATATAGAGAAAGCAACCCGGAACTTACCTTTGTGTTTTTTAATAAGGTCAAGCATCATTTTATTAGCTGGAAGATAACAGTTTTCAGCAACCTTTCGGAGAATAGTTTCGTTCGTATAATCATCATAGTAATAATCACTGTTACCAATGTCGAAAAAACGATATTGCCTGAGACGTAATGGCTGGTGTACTTGAAAATAGAGACAAATTGTTTTCATCATTTAATAAAATTTTAAGTGTTAATAAATCAGGCAATCATTGCAGTTTTATAAATCGAACGTACATTGTTGGCGGAGTCTTCCCATTTTAAACTATCTGCCTCATTTCCCCCATGTTTTATAAACATTTTTGACAAAGCAGGATAACTAATAATACCATAAATAGCATCAGCCATGGCATCCACATCCCAAAAGTCAATCTTTTTTGCATGGGTAAGTATTTCTGCCACGCCGGATTGGTGTGATATAATAACCGGTACGTTCGATTGCATTGCTTCCAATGGCGAAATACCGAAAGGTTCAGATACAGAAGGCATGACATAAACATCGCTCATATTTAGCATTTCAAAAACCTCATCTCCTTTTAAAAAACCTGTAAAATGAAATTTGTTGGTAATCCCCAATTCAGCCGCACGTTTAATCATTTTATTCATCATATCACCGCTACCAGCCATAACAAATCGAACATTATCCATTTTTTGTAGTATTTTGTTTGCAGCTTCCACAAAGTATTCCGGTCCTTTCTGCATAGTTATCCTTCCTAAAAAGGTTACTATTTTCTCGTTGAATCCTTTTTTAAATTTGAATTCTTTTTTCTGTTGAATTGGTTCAACGGCGTTATAAACTGTAACAACTTTTTCTGGAGATATTCCATATTTTTCGATAACAATTTTTCGGGTTAAGTTGCTTACGGTAATAATTTTGTCGGCAGCTTCCATTCCTTTACGCTCAATGGCAAATACATTGGGATTAACCTCCCCTCCACTTCTGTCGAAATCGGTAGCATGAACATGAATTACCAGGGGCTTTCCTGAAGCCTGCTTTGCAGCGATCCCGGCCGGATAGGTGAGCCAATCGTGGGCATGGATTATATCAAACTCATTATCTTGTGCAATTAAATTAGCTGTTAAGGCATAATTTGAAATTTCTTCAAACAGGTCGGCACCATATTTTCCTGAAAATTTTATCCTCCCCTGGCAATCAGTTTTTACCAGTGTATTGCGTTTCTCTCCTGAAACACTTGTTTGTTTCCAAAAATCTTCAGGATCAGTGTACGGGATTAATTTTGATTCTACTTCAATGTAATCCAACGATTTTTTGAGTTCTTTTAAGGAAACCATACGGTCAGTAATCGTCACATCTCCTGCAGCAATTAGTTTTAAATTTTTTTGGCATTCATCACCATATGCTTTTGGTACAACAAAAATCAGTTCAACATCATCAATTGTCGAAAGCCCCCTTGTTAAACCATAACATGCCGTACCCAGGCCACCAGAAATATGAGGTGGAAATTCCCACCCAAACATTAACACTTTCATATGAATATTAAACTTATTTAATTATCGAATTGATTCTTTTTATTAACCAGGGGTAGTGATCGGGTTTTACCAGATAACCATCAGCTCCCAATGAATATGATTCATCCCAATATTGTTGAGTATTTAACTTTGTTACTATTAAAACGGGAATATGTTTTGTCCTGGCATTGTTTTTTAACTGGTAAAGTATCTGCAATCCATTTCGTCTTTTTAAAACTATTTCCAACAAAATAATATTTGGATTCTCATCCATGGCAACCTTAATTCCTTGTTCTCCACAAGATGAAATAACTGATTGTCCACTATCTTTAAGTATATCCTTAATTGTTACCGTGGAACGAATACAATCCTCAATTATTAATGTCTTTGATGCTTCCTTTTGCCATTTATTTGTCATCTTTCCTCCGAATATTCTGGCTTGGGATTATGCATTTGCCATTCTACGATAAAAGAAACTTCTTTACAACTTACGCCTGCCTCATTTGATTTTTCTTCAATCACTGAAGGAGTTAAATAAAGGTAGTTCGGATTAAAATCTTGTTTCATGGAGTTAAAAGTTTTTCGATTTGTTTGAATGTTACTTTTCATAGGACTGCATTTAAAATTATAAAAAAGGTTTTGCAAAAATATCTGATATTGATTTAACAGCAATCAATATTCCTATTCATTTCCTGTTCATTTTTGTTCATTGTAAACTGTATAATACACAATAAGCCAAGCTTATACCAAGAATAAATATCCTTATTCTTCATCCCCAGAGCAAAAAAAAAATCATCACAAAGACTAGTTTACTCTCGTCATATGTCAACATCGAAAGGGTGTGTTTTAAATAGTTAATAACAAATGTGATATGAAAGTGTGCGATAAAAGTTAGGTGCCGGTTATTGAGGCAATAATAGTTTCGTTCCAATAGAAGGAAGTAGTATTTATTTGAAAATGAACTTTCCTTTTGCTATTATTACAAAATTTTTAATGCGATTTTTCAAGGATAAATGCGATTTTTTTCGTAATTTATTAATGAACTTGAAAGATTTAATAGATGGAATCGAAACCTAAATTCACTTAGTTATGAAGGAAGATATTGACACTTTAGTATCTCATATAAAAGAAGAAATCCAAAAGAAATATGGGCAGGATATTATATATGCTAAAGATTGTCAAATTTTATCCGATTTAGTACAACAAAATATAAACCGCCAGATTAGCGTTTCAACCCTTAAACGGTTTTTTGGAATCATTCAGTCTCCATTTAATCCTTCAAAATATACGCTTGATACCCTTGCAATTTATTTGAAATTTGAAAATTGGCAGGATTTTATAAATAGTTTTGAAAACGACAAACATGTTTTTTCCCATCGGGATTCATGGGGTCAACTTAAAAACAGGGCCCGGGTGGTAACGAACTACAGTTTAAAATCATTAAAAGCCAAAATTGGGGATCAGTTAACGGATTTTCCATATAGAGTTTTTGCAGATAAAAAATTTGATGCATTCCTCAATTCACCACAAATTGCTACAGCCTTTATTGCTCCTGGTGGCTATGGTAAATCAACAATTATTACCCAATTAACCGGAAAATATTTTACTGGGGCAGATGCAAAATACCCCAATGATGTAATCTGCCTTATGGACGGTGGTATTCTTGTTAATTTAATTAGCCTAAACCTAGAATTAAATCGACTCCATAATTTATTAGAGTATGATCCAGAAAATAGTTTTAGTACCTATTTTCGGGAAAATCCGGACCAGGTAAGAGGAAGGTTCGTTTTGATAATAGATGGATTAAATGAGATTTACTATGAGACAGAAAAACTTACCCGATTTGTTGAAAACCTGATGAATATTATTTCTTCGTATGAAAATATCACCTGGTTTAAATTGTTAATAACATGCAGGCCTAACGATTGGAAGATTTTCTCCGGTATAACTCAAAAAAATCCATATTTAAAATTAAAATGGTTTGATGTTAGCTTTGAAAGTACATTGGCTGACATCATTAATGTGCCTTTGCTGGATAAATATGAAATTAAGTACTTTTTGAGGAAAAAGAATTTTACAAAGAGCTTTGAGAATCTGAATTTCCATTATCCTGAAATTATGGAAATAATCAACAATCCATATTTTCTACATTTATTCAGTTTAAATCAAAATCCTGAGGATATTCACACCGACATAGAACTATTAAACCAATTCGTTTACAAAAAAGTATTATCGGAGCCCTATTCAGAAGAAAAATCAAAGATTATTACTTCTTTTTTTCATCTTTGTGAGTACGCAAAACAAATTACTTCCGTTAAAAAAGAAGACCTTCTTATGTTGGCAGAATTTGATTACGCTTATAAGGAGTTGATTTCCGACGGTATTTTATTTGAATATACTGTACCCGGGAGTTACCTGTCAGTAAACACCTTTGTAAAATTTTCGCATGATATTTTAATGGAGTTTTTCCTGGCAAATAAATGGATAAAAGAGAATGAGTTTGATTTAGATTTAATTCGAAGGATAATCAAATTCTATGAAAATAACCGCCAACTTCAGTGCAATATCCTTAAGTACCTGATTAAGTTTGCATTTAAAGAAAGCAATACAGATATTTTAAAAGATATTTATTTAATATTTGAAAGTGGAAAGTGTGCTTCAGAAATCCCTTGTATATGTCATGGTGACCCCGAAATTATAAATATTATAGGAGTTGAGTTAAGGAAAAACAAAAAAACAAGGGATTTTTTAATTCCCCTGTATGCAAAATCAAAACCTGGGCAATTATTTTACTTCGAAAGTTTCTTTGACATGGATTGTCTGGTGCTTCATTCAGGCGATAATATTGACTATTACCTGGAAAATAAGCATTCGGAGGATGCGAAGGTTTACGGACATTTTTTGAAGTTTATGCAATATTTTCTTGCAGGTGACCCGGTAAACTGCAAAAAAGAATATGAACTATTTCAAAGTTTTGAACTGGACGAAAATATAAAACCTTCACTTGCCGGATATAATTATGGTGCACAAGTTATCTATCAATCCGTTTTTACAGGTGTTCTTGATCAAAATTTGGTCAAAAAAATCTATCGAAAATCAGATCTATTTTTTGAAAAAGGAACACAGTCCGAAACAAGTGTCCCTGTTTTTGAATTTATCATTATCTATTCATTGAATTATGGGAATAAGTTTACTGAAATCCTTAAACTTACAAACCTGATATTAGACAGGTATGAGTTATCTGATTTGTCTTCATCCTGGCGCTATCAGTTATTTCTTTCAATGCACGCAAGAGCCCTTTTAAATACGGGAGACGTTCAAAAGGGATTAGAGTTATTTAAACAAGTTAAATTAAAGACTGTCCCGGTAAGCTATAGATATTACATAAAATTAAGGTATTCTTTGATACAGGCTGAATTCTTGATTTTTGAGAGAAAAATTAATAAAGCAAAACAAGTAATAGACGAAATAAAAACAATCTCACAGATGCTTAGATACAAATACTTTTATGATCAAGCTTTACTGATTGAAAATAAAATTAGCCATGATACTTTTTAGAAATTAAAAGAATACTGTTTAACTGAACAATTTCATCGGCTGATCCCTGTGGGGTTTTTTCGTTGCTGAAAGAGCTGTCCTGCCGTCCTTCCATTGCATCAACATTGGTTTTTTGTTCATCCGATTGTTTGCAAGTGTATTTTTAAGTTCCCGACCTGATAAGGAACAAGTTCATTAATGTACTCGTTGAAAAAAGAACGATTTGCTACTCAATTGAGAGATTTAACATGGCGGCAAATGAACGAAGCAATGTCCCGGTTTCGAATCATATATAAATTTTGGGTGCCGGCTGATTTGGCGTGGGGAAAAAAAGGAACAGGAAGTGAAATTCCTCCCAATGCTGTTTTGTGTTTCGATATTCGTATTGTTGAAATCTGTTGATTTAAAATCTGATTTCATTCAAAAAACTATCTTTGTTTAAAAATCAAAACAATATGGCTTTTACCGCTTTTAGGGATATGAAACCATTCCCGCAACTCATGTTTTCAGTTTTTGTAATTCTGGTATGTTTTCTGGCTTTTATGATTATTTCTGTTGTGGCGACAATTCCATTTTTGGGGTTTGATGCTTTGATGAATCTTTCTTCAATAAACGAATTAACAGACCCCGGAACTATTAAAGTTTTGAAATATTTTCAGGTTGTTCAAGCCGTTGGTTTATTTATTGTACCACCTATTATTTTAGGACGATTGTTTTACGGTAACATTTCGGAATATCTTTTTTTAAATAAATCGTTTACATCGGCATCAGTTCTACTAGTTGTAGTACTTGTTTTTGTTACTGCTCCATTTGTTAATTTTGTTGGCGAAATTAATTCAAACATGGTCTTTCCAGAGTGGCTTTCTGGAGTGGAACAGTGGATGAAAAGTTCGGAAGAAAAAGCGGAGGAAATAACTCGTGTATTTTTGAAAGTTGATACTTATGGAGGTTTATTTTTTAATTTATTTATGATTGCTTTTTTGCCGGCAATAGGAGAGGAGTTATTATTTAGAGGAGTTATTCAGCGCATTTTTACAAAAATGACATACAACCATCATTGGGGGATTTGGATTACCGCGATTCTGTTTAGTGCCTTACATATGCAGTTTTATGGCTTTGTTCCCAGAATGTTTTTGGGTGTTTTGTTTGGTTATTTATTGGTTTGGAGTGGTTCTATCTGGTTGCCCATTTTTGCCCATTTTCTGAATAATGGGTTTGCTGTAATAACAATGTTTATGATTGATAAAAATATGTTAAGCCCGGGAATTGACGAAGTTGGTACTTCGTCTGGCAGTTATTACATGGCAGCAATAAGTTTGGGTTTAATTGTGGTTTTTATGTTGATGATTAAACGACAAAATACCGGAACCCAACTTAAACTGGAAATAAAGAATTAATACGCAGGACATTAGGGATTATTACGAAATAAGTTGGACAGAACAGGCGATGCTATTTTTGTTTTTTACAAGGTATAAAAACTGCGAATAGCCACAGCTTATTTAATGT
>JABMPI010000803.1 GCA_013203755.1 Bacteroidota bacterium | reverse complement strand
TAAAATTATTCTTTTCATATGATTATAATTGTTAGTTTTTTATTGTATCATATGGAACTCGCTTATAATAATCCTCCTGTATGTAAGAAATTTTACATGCTCGTTTCATCTCCTCTTCGTTTATTAAATTTTTGTCATCTCTGTTGGAAAGTGAAATCTCATTATAAATTAGATTTTTCACTTTCGTACCTCAATATAATGCAAAATGAAACAACATTAGTTTGCCTCTGCAAAATAGTAATTTATAGAACACCAACTAAAAATGGCTCTCTGAAATTTGCAGCTGTTGTTTTATTGATGGTAAAACAATTTCGCAAATACATACATTCTGAGGTTGCAAATTGGCAACGTTGGTAGCTTTAATCGGTCCGCCAATAGAATCTGCCCAGCCAGAGTAACCAGTTTTTATTTCGTTGTAAGTAGTGTGCGAAACCAGTTCCAACTCGGTACCTCTCTGCGCAATGGTTATCATTCTTACATTCCGCTGTGCTACTTAACTACTAATGTTTTCTTGATGATTTTTACGTTGGTTTTTTAAATTCAGTCACAAAAAAAGAAATTCATTCTAAACTTTTGAATGAATTAGAGTTGTACCTATTGATTTAGAAAGTTTATAGTTTAGAATTATTTGCCAAGAAAATTCTTATTTTCACAGGAGACTAAAATTAACTAGTTGGTTTAAATATTTATACAAATGCTGGGATTGATCTGGGTAGTTTTTGTTGGTGAGGAAGGATTAAAGGAATAAAAAGCAAAATCATATAAATCATAATAATATGTTTCAACAAAAAACGTACATAGAACGCAGAAAAGTGTTAAAAGAAAAAGTAGGAAAAGGATTTATTCTATTTTTTGGAAACGACGAGTCGTCGATGAATTATGCCGATAATACATATCATTTCAGGCAAGACAGTACTTTTCTTTATTATTTCGGAATTCAACATCCGGGTTTGGCTGCAGTAATTGATATTGAGAACAACCGTGAAATTCTTTTTGGCGACGATTATACCATCGACGATATTGTTTGGATGGGGGCACAACCAACAATTACTGAAAGGGCAGAGTTGTGTGGAGTGGAAAATGTGCAGGCTTCTGTTAAATTGGGGGCTGCACTTAATTTGGCTAAACAAATGGGGCAGCCCATTCATTTTCTACCCTTGTACCGACCCGAAAATAAAATTAAATTGCAGGAATTAGTCGTGATTGCACCTAAAGAGGTTGCCAATAAATTTTCTGTTGAGTTAGTTAAAGCGGTTGTTAGTCAGCGTGAATTTAAAACTGCTGAAGAGATTATTGAACTAAATAAAGCGGTTGATGTTTCGGTGGATATGCACGTAGCAGGCATGAAATTTGCAAAACCGGGAATGACGGAAGCACAAGTAACTGCGGAGATTCATAAAATAGCAATTGCAGCCGGAGGTAATATTTCATTCCCAATTATTGCCACAAAAAATGGGCAAACCCTGCACAATTATTACCACGGAAATACCATAAAAGAGGGCGACTTGTTTTTAATAGATGCCGGTTTTGAAAACCCAATGTGTTACGCAGGCGATTTATCCAGTACTATTCCGGTGAGCAAAAAGTTTACCTCGGAACAAAGGGAGATTTATCGGTTAACTTTGGATGCGCACCAGGCTGCAATTGATGCATTGCAGTTGGGCAAGCCGTTTAAAAATGCACACATTGCGGCTGGTACAGCTATTTTTGAAGGAATGAAATCCCTGGGATTTACCAAAGGAAATGCCGATGATGCTTTTGAAGCCGGTGCTCATTCGTTATTTTTCCCGTGCGGAACAGGGCACATGATGGGATTGGATGTTCACGATATGGAAGACCTGGGTGAAGTTTGGGTGGGTTACGATGGTCGGCCTAAAAGTAAACAGTTTGGGTTAAAATCGTTACGATTGGCAAAACCGCTTCAACCGGGCCATGTTTTTACCATTGAGCCAGGAATCTATTTTATTCCTGAATTGATTGATTTGTGGCGCAGTCAAAATAAATTCAACGATTTTATAAATTGGGAAAAAGTAAACAGTTACCGCAATTTTGGTGGAATTAGAAACGAAGAGGATTTTGTAATGACCGAAAGCGGTGTTGAATTACTGGGTAAACCAAAGCCAAAGACCATTGATGAGGTGGAAGCGTTAAGGAGTTAAAAAGTTGCAAATTTCAGGTTACTTGACTTTCTACTTACGACTAATTACTACCTACTTTTTTCTGCCTTTTTACTTGACACTAGTGTTAAGTCAAACCTGTAACTTCAGAACGTCATGCTGAATTTATTTCAGCATCCCTCCATGTAGCGAAAGATTCCGAAACGAGTTCGGAATGACGTACCCGAAACTTGAGGCTTGACTTAACACTAGTAACTTGTCTTGCTATTTCGCTTCGCTATTATAGATCACGGGCATTTTGCCTTTCCACTTATCCCAGATGTTGTTGTCGGTAATCAGATCGGCCATAAAGTGGGCTACGTTTATTCTGCTGGTTTTGCCCGCATTAAAAATCGCACTTCTGGTTGGTGAAGGATGTATGTCGTATGAGCACACCTTTTTTTCATCAATCAATCCGTCGGGACGAACCGCAGTCCACTTCACTACCTTGTTGTTTTTACCAATTTGGGTTCTCAGATAATCTGCAGCCTTTTCATTGTCGACATGTGGAGGCAGTAGCAGGCGAATAAGTGCAATAACACATTTTTGAACAAAAGATATCGGCTCATGTAAATCGCGGTTACGGTTGCCGGTGGTATTCATAAGCACATACCTCACTGGCTTTTCCGGCTTGTTTACCGCAATAGCTGTGCATAAACGGCGGGCAGTATCTGTTACTAATCTGCGCGGGTGGCCGAACATCCCTCTCCATGTTAGGTTGTGCCCCAGGCACGAAGCTACCGCGTGGCAACCTCGTACATGCGAAGCCATTTCTGCATCGCTAAGCTCCAGTACACTGGCACGTATCACAGTTAAATGCTCATGATTCAGGAATTCACTTAACGTTTCGGGTGAACGAACAATGGCCTTAACTTTCTCACCGCGATTTAGCAACTGCTCTACCAACAGCCGTCCTGTTGCTCCGCTTGCTCCAACTACCAGTATGGTCATATTTTCTCTTTTTTAAATCAAAAAGCACAGCACCAGCTGAGACGTGGCAAGCCACGAGGAATTATTTGAATAAACTTCCCCGAGGTTCTGTTTCGGGGAAGTCTTTTGATTAATGGTCGTCGCCACCATGATGGTCATCGTTGTGATCATCGTCATCATCCGAACCCTCATGTTCATGGTCATCGCCACGGTGTTTGTGTTTGTAGTGGCTATGGTGGTCTTTTATGAGATTCCCCATAATTGTCAGGTAAATTTCGTGGTTGCTGTCGGCCGAAATTACAATTGTACCGTCGGTAGGGTTTGCTTTTTTGAGGTCGACCGGGTCAACATCGGTCATCAACTGGTCGAGATATAATTGGATGATACTGGTCAATTCGATAACTTCTTCGGTAACCTCCACGTTTTCGCGTTCGGTTTTAAAGGCCACATCCTGGTTCACCTTCACCATAATAGGAAGGGTATCTGTTGAGGCGGTATAGGTTCCTTCCAGGTAGAACACTGGGTTGTCGCCGGCATCCTCTTTTTCGCCTCTTACTTTTAACTCAATTTCATCGTAAAAACCGGGTTGAAGCATAAAATTCCCCAATGTAAGGTCGTTGTCGAGCAGGTTCACCAGTTGCGGGCCAGACCATTTGTATTCAATTTCAATGGAATCTTCGTGGGTAACCAGGCTTTTTAACTCGGCTTCGAGCTTAATGCTTGAAACCACAAGGTGTACCGAGTCCCAGGTAACGGTTTCAGATCCAACAGCTGCCGATTTCACAGTCGATTGTACCGGTAAGGAAAAACTTTTATTTAAAGCCTCTATTTTAACTCCAAAAGTGGAAGGTCCTTCTTTGCCTGTATCCTCTTTCTGACAGGCAACAAAAAATGTTGTTAATGCTACAAAAACAACGGCAATAATTCTTAATCTTCTCATCATGTCCCTCTTCTTTTAATTTGATTTGTAATGCTTGTAAAACGATTTTAGTGGTTTGTTATTATAACAAGCGGTCTGTTTTTTTGTTCGGGAAAGAGGAATGTGTGAAGGGAAGTTAGTCACAGTTTTCAGAGAAGAAAGGGAAAGTAGCAGTTTTCAGTCACAGTGATTTGTGAAGAAAAGGAAAGGTGAAGATCGAGGCATAGGATAGAGCAGTATCAATACAATAGATTGAAAAGGCGAAACTCGTAAAAAATCAGAAGCTCACAGCTCAAGGTTCGTGGCTACAAAAAATCAGAGTAGCAGTTTTTAGTATCAGCGGGCTGGACGAAATAGGCATTAGGAGGAAAAGAGTCAATTGTCAGTTGAAAAAATCGCCATCAAATTTTTTATGCAGAGACGCGATTAATCACGTTTCTGCGCTACAGTTCTCTGTGGTTAAATAACCAGAAAGCGGGAAGGCAATTTTAAAAACGCTCGGTTCACGGCTCAAAGCTCGTTACTCTTGGCATAATAAATTGAGAATGGAGTTATGCTTCTGTTTTAACTAAGTCACTCGATAAGCTGCGAATTTTTCCAGGTTAAAACCTTTGCTTTTTTTGCCCATTTTTTCCACAAAACTTCCAGTTCTGTCACTTTTTCTGGCATCAGTTCAACAAGGTTATTTGTTTCGCTTCTGTCGGCTTCCAAATCGTACAATTCCCAGCTGTATTCAGCCGCCTTTGTCCACCTCGAAACCAGTTTGTATTTCCCCAGTCGTACTGCTTTATTCCCCTCGTGTTCCCAAAAAAGAGGTCGGTCGGGTAACTCTTGGTTATTAAATGCCTGAACAAGACTCATTCCTTCTAAAGGAGTAATATTATTGCCGTTAAAAGTTTCCGGATATGTTGCCCCAGCCACATCAATACAAGTTGCCATTATATCGATTAAATGCCCGGGATGCCCGCGGAATTCGTTTTTTGCTTTTATTCCTGCAGGCCAATGTACAATTAGCGGCGTAGAAATTCCACCTTCGTGCACCCAGTGTTTATACATTCTAAAAGGGGTATTGCTGGCATTTGCCCAGGGTTTATCGTAGGACAAATAGGTGTTATCGGCACCGGGGACTAAACCTCTGCCTCCCATTACAGGTCGTCCGTCGCGGGTATATTTAGGCACCATTTCGGTTTGGAATTCATCTATCCCCATTGGTTTTATCACATCGGGTTCTACGTCTTTGTGATAGGGACCGATGTTCTGTTTTAGACCAAACTGCTCGGCACAACCACCGTTATCCTGTAAAAAGAAAACCAGGGTGTTGTCTTTTATTCCTTTTTTATCAAGGGTGTTCATTACCCTTCCAATTCCCTGGTCCATACAATCAACCATTGCCGCATATACTTCCATCAACGAACTGTACCACTGCTTTAGTTCCACCTCTTCCCAATCGGGAATGTTGTCTTTTTCCGTCAACTTCCATTCGGGCTTTATTAGTCCCAACGCCAACATGTTCTTGTATTTTGTTTCGCGCAGCACATCCCAACCGTCATCAAACTGGCCTTTATATTTTGCAATGTCGGCAGGTTTGGCATGCATGGGCCAATGTGCGGCTGTGTACGGGATGTAGATGAAAAATGGCTTGTCACTATTATGTTCTTCAATAAATTTTACGGCGTTGTCGGAAATCGCATCGGTGTAGTAGAAATCTTCCGATGGAACTATAAATTCGTTATCGCGGGTTAAAGAATTGGGATCGTAAAAACTTCCGGCGCCATGAATGGTTCCAAAGAACTTATCGAATCCCCGCTGTAGTGGCCAGTTGTGTTTCGATGGATTTGTTTTGGAAGGCTCCAGCGGTGTTACGTGCCATTTCCCCGACATGTAAGTGGAGTAACCCGCTTGTTTTAATACCTCGGCAATTGTAACGGCATTTTTACTTAAATCGCCACGGTACGCATCACTTCCCCTGTCTTTCATCATGTGTCCAACTCCGGCCTGGTGCTGATAAAGTCCGGTTATTAACGATGCTCTGGTTGGGCAACACCTCGCAGTATTGTAAAATTGAGTAAAACGTAAACCATTTTCGGCTAATCCATTGAGTACGGGTGTATTTATTACTCCGCCGTAACATCCTATGTCGGAATAGCCCATATCGTCCGACATAATCAGAATGATGTTGGGTTGTGAATTTTGTTGTGTACCGGTATTGCAAGCTGTTAACACAAAAAAAAGGACAAGAACGAAAGGATTGAAGTTTGATTTTATCATGGGATGAAGATATAAATTTTTGGTTTAAAGTTAGGAGGAAAGTGGGAAGATGGGAGATGGAAGAAAGTCGCAATCGCAGTTGACAGAAATAGGAGAGGGAAGTGAAGAAAGTCGCAGTCGCAGTTGACAGATAGGAAAGGGAAGAAAGTTGGCAGTTACAATTTCAATTAATAAGAGAAATAAATTTATTCGCAAAAATCATTCTGAGGAGTTTGCTTTTTTATTCAGAGGGATAAAAAAATGTCTCAGAAAATTAGGATTTTCTTCTCCATGAAAGTTGTAGTAATCTTCTAAAAACAAATTGAAAGGTTTTATCCCCATCTGTGCATTGGTTTTAGCCTTTAACGTCAGATCTTCAATTTCGATGGTGATGGTTCGGCGCGGTAAAAAGAAAATAAGATTTGCAAGAATGTAAAAGAATCCTTTCAATATCTGAACGAACAAATTTGGTGTTTGTCCTGTCCTGGCTTTCGACCACATACTTCCCCATAATCCGGTAATCCGCACACCAATAACTTTTACGTCATCAGGTATTTTGCTAACAATCTTGTGAGCTGATTTTTTATTGAAGATCTTCTCATAACCCTGAACGGCAAGTTGACCACTGGGGTAAAGCACAACGCTTTTACCACGTCCGAATCCTTTTAGTACCGATCGGGTTATTTCATTTAGCACGTTAGTGTTACGGCTACCAGCTTCAAGATTACTGACCCGAACCGCTCCCAATCCTAAAAAAATGGATTTTAACAGGGGAATATCGTAAAAGGTGGAGGAAACGACAGGAATTGCCTTTGTGTACCGAAAAGTTTGGCTCATTATAATAAAGGGGTCTATTAATGCCTGATGGTTTGGTAAAATAAATAAGGGCGAAGATTTTTTTAATATTTCAGAACCTTTAACAGATATCTTATAACGCAAGGAAAGTAGCACCCTTACAATTGTAGCCACTTTTAATAATACTATTATTATAAACGTATTTTGTTTTTTCATTGGTCAATTTGACTTTTTAAATACTGGTAATTAGTATCTGTTATAAGATGCTTTTTTTAATTGATAATAGAAACGTACATGATGTTATGTGCTTTTTGATAGCCCGATTCTATTCGTTGTATTTTAAGTTCTTTTTAAGTTTGGCAAATTGAAGAATGATAAAACCTCCAATGAAAAATACAGCCATAAAAACCATACTGTTACGCATGCTCCCGGTAAGCTGGTCTATTAATCCGTATGAAAAGGAACCAATTACAATTGCAAGTTTTTCCGTAATATCATAGAAACTGAAAAAAGAAGCGGTGTCTTTTGTTTCCAATGGAATTAACTTGGAATAAGTTGATCGGGAAATGGATTGTATTCCGCCCATCACAAATCCGAGCATGGCAGCTAATCCATAAAATGAGACTTTCTCTTTCAGAAAATAGCCTGTTATACAAATGAAAATCCAAATGATCAGGGTTGTACTAATTGCAAATCCGTTTCCCTTTAATTTAGAAATCCAGGCAAAAAAGTAAGCCCCGCCAATGGCTACTATTTGTAAAATAAGAACCACAATTATCATTTCATCGGCGCTCATGCCAATTTCCTTTTCAGCAAACAAAGGTGCCAGTAGCATTACCGTTTGCACCCCCATACTGAATAGAAAAAAAGAGGAGAGAAAACGTTTCATTACAATTTTTTCGCTTACTACCCGATATACCTTTTTCAATTCTTTTATTCCGTTGCCTAAAATATCGAGAGAAATTTTTTTGCCGGTTGCACTATCTTTTAAATAATAGAAAGCAATTTGTGCAAAACCCATCCACCAGGCACCAACCAAAATAAATCCGAACCGGGTAGCAGAACCGCCATTTTCGAAACCAAAGAGATCGGATTTTAAATACATAGCCAGGTTAACAATGAGCAAAATAACGCTTCCAATGTAACCCATGGCAAATCCTCTGGCGCTAACTCTGTCCATCCGGTCTTTCGATGCCACCTCTGGTAAAAAGCCATTGTAAAATACTAAGGATCCGGCAAAGCCAATACTGGCCATAACGGAACAGGCGATGCCATATTCAATGTTTTCTCCGGTAAAGAAATAAAGTCCGATGCAAGATAAGGAACCCAAATAGGTAAAGAATTGCATAAAACGTTTTTTCATTCCACTGTAATCTGCAATCCCCGAAAGTATTGGAGCAAGAAACACAATAACTAAAAAAGAAAAAGCGATGGCATACGAGTAGAGTACCGAGTTTTTAATCGTCACTCCAAAATATTGAACCATTTCGCCACCAAAGGCATCTTGAGTAGTGCTTAAGTAATAAATTGGGAAAATTGCTGAGGTTACAATAAGGTTGTATACCGAATTCGACCAATCGAAAGAAGCCCATGCATTAATAAGACGTTTGTCGTTTTTTTTCAGCATTTTGGTTGAGTTTGTTATTCGTTCTATAGATGTATTCGCTTTAAAGATGCATCTTTTTTTTGACTTGATACTTATTAATGGATAGGGTTTACTATACTTCAGTATTAGTTTTTGGATTGGTTGTTAACCGGACTTAAAACTAGATTAAGTTACTCTTTTACTTGTGTGGCTCCCCTAACAGTTGGGAGGTTGCAACAGTTTTGGTTCTCAAAATGGAATTAGTTGTTTAATTTTGAATGAATTGGTTTGCATTGCCACCGAACCTTGTTGATTGAACTTATCATATTTCTCAAATCTCCCTGGATTCAAGGATTACAATAAATCTTTTACACTTAATTTCGTTAAATCTTCAACGCTGGGCGATAAAAACATTGGATGGAGTCTTCGTTTGAAACACAATAAAAGATAGGTAATTCCCTTCTTTTTTTATGAAGTTGTTTAAAGTTTACGAAACAAATGCTGATTATTGGTGCTACACTTTTACTCGTAATTGTGGTTGTTTTTGTGGCTTTACGAAATTAACTGGCATAGTTATATTTTTATAGTGCGAATCCGGATTTTACGAAAGTGAGAGCCGGATTTTTTTGATTAATATATTCAACATTCGAAATAAGTAATTCAATTCTTTTTCTTTCGAAAAGCAAAACCTATGTTGGAAAATTGCAACGAAGCTAAAACCATTAGTCCCTTCCCTGCAACTTGCCATCATATTTTTTTTGTTTATTAAATCAAATTATCATAACTTTATTACTCAATTGGTCATTTCGACCAATGTGTGTTTGGGGGTTAACACGAAAGGGCTGCTATTGAGCGCCCTTTCTTCGTTTTACCTTTTTGGGTAGTATCGTTTAAAGACAAATTTCGGAACATTTATTTTATTAACTTAGTAGCCATTGTAAAAACGCTTACAAACGTTTGTAAATACTTTTAAAAGGATATACACATAAATATCAGCTACTTACTAAAAAACACATATAAGCGAAATAAACACAATTGTGTTTAGCGATACATTGGGTACTATACTAAAAAAATCCGAAACCTATGAGCTTTACTGAAAATGACGATTTTAAGGATTATGAATATTTTAAATTACGTAAGCTTGACAAAATTTATGTAAGTAAAGTATTTCCATTTAAATCATTTTCGGGTAATATTCCTCAAAAGTCAAGATACATCAAGAAGGTTTTTGAAAAAGCTGAGGATAATGAGTTTGTCAAAGTAAAAGGTGAAATTGTTTTAAGAAGTTCTCCAACAGGCAGAGACCAAGTTAGCGTATTCCTTGTTGATGACGGTGACGGAAAACAAATGAGTTTTATTTTACAAAAATTTAGAGAAAATCCTAAAAGTGGTTTGAAACCAATCGAAGAAACCAGTTTCACTTTTAGAAATACGGAGTTTAAAGCTTTACTCAAGTTTTTAAGTGACACGAAATTCTTAAACTTTAATGACAAATCTAGATTTGTCGTTGATGATAAAGAGAATTTTGATAAGAAAATAGCACTTTGGCTTCAACCACCGAGTGACGAGCCTGTTCTAGCAAATCCAAATGATGCTCAGCTAATGAGTGCCTTATCTGGATTAAAAGGTGAAGGTAGAGAAATGCTGCTGAAGTCAATTCGAAATAAAGTGTTAACGAAAAAGGATTTGGATATATTATCAGGTCGAAAAGAGGGTTTAGATACCTTTAGAACCGAATTATTTAAAATTAAGCAAGATTGGAATGAACCTAAATGGCAATCGTTTTTCAATGATAATTCTTGGATTTTTGGATATGGATTGGATTATCAATTTTTAAATATAATTCAAAAAGAAGCCAAAGTTTCAGATATTGATGTTGATGGTTCAAATACTGTAATAAGTGATTTCTTGCTGGGTAACAAACGTTTTACAGTTCTTGTGGAATTAAAGAGACCTGATACTCCATTGTTTGAAACTGCTAAAAACCGTTCAAACAATTGGAAATTATCAAAAGAATTGACTGATGCAGTTTCACAAATCCTAACTCAAAAAGCTGAATGGGAGTTTAAATCACAAACGGAACAATTTGATTCTGGTGGAAATGTGATTACCGAAAAGACTTATGACCCCAAAACAATATTAATTATTGGTAATACATCACAGTTTAGTGGTGAAGACAGAGAATTTAAAATTAAAGGAAAAACCTTTGAATTATATCGTAGAAATTCAAGAAATATTGAAATAATAACTTTCGATGAATTATTTGACAAAGCCAGTTTCATTGTTAATAATGAACAAAAAATTGAAAAACCTGATTTAGAAAATGATGATTTGCCATTCTAAAAAAGTACAGCACCCAATGCCATATTAAAATGACTCGAACTGAATATTTAAATACGATAGATGGACAACGACATGAACGCCTAAAAAGGTTTATAAAAACCATTAGACTCTTTGTTAATCAGGAACCTAAAGGAAAAAACAGTTCTGATGAAGAAAAACGGATTTTTCGTAACGAAATAAGGAAACAATTAAGAGAACAAAATCGAAAAGCATTTAGAAGGGACATAATTTTAGAAATTGATTATTATACCACCAAAAATAATCCACCTGAATTACAAACTCTTTCAAAAAACTATCTAGACCTTTTACATAAAGAAATGCCTCATATTGATTCTTTGAAAGGCATTTTATACAAAGACGATAATCAGATTAAAATTTTAATTAGCAATTATCACATTGATGAAAAGGCACATAAGAAACCTTGTATAGAACTGAAAGTATGCAGTTTGAGATATTTTTTAGCTGATATTGAATTAGCGCAAAGAATCATAACAAACAATTTCTCCGATTCAGATTACTCTTCACAATCCAGGTTTGAGGAAAAACTTGAGGAAGAAAGATATTATAATAACAAAGACTATTTTGAAGATTTAAGAGACTTAGAAGAAGGCAAAAAAGATTACAACAAATTATTTGGAGAACGCTTTTATAATGTTGAGAAAAACTTTCTACTTCGTCAGATTCAGGAGCAATTTTTAAAACAAAGTAATTTAGATATTAGAAGTTTAATATCAATGTTTCAACCGTATTTCCCAAACAACAAAAAATACTTTGAAGAAAAAGATTTTCAAAGTATATGGAATGGTGCAAGAAACTTAATATCATTCTCCCCAACTTATTTACATTTTGGAACTGCACCGCAAGTTAGCGGTGAAAGAAATATATTTAAAACCAATTTGAAAAGAGAACTAAAGGGTTTTAGAGAAAAATTCAAAATTTTATTTCCGCTATTACACCCAATTAGTGTAATAGTTACTTTCATTCCACCAAAACAAAAGATTATTGATTTGGACAATCTTGCAAGATATATCGTTCCCTTTGTTAATGAGATATTTAAACCACCGACTGTTGTTCAAATGACTTATAAAGATTCATATTTTACAGATTCATTAAAGAAAGAATTTGACATAATACAACGTTTTCCGCCTAATTCAATTGCAAGTTATCAGTTAGTTCAATTACCAAGACTAGAAAATGACCCTGAAAATGGGAAAATTGGATTTTTGATAACTGATGGATTTTATCATATGAATAATGTAAGTAGAACTGTGGAAGAAATTATTTATAAATGGGAAGACAGTTATTAAAAATACAGCTGTAATCAAATAGCCCGCCCCGCCAGCAATCACTAGCAGGAAGAACCTCTCACACCAGTATTGCTGCGCAATAATGTACGGGTCTCGTATACGGCAGTTCGCCACTATTCTTTCTTCTCAGAAAGACCACCACTCCAAATTTCGCCACAAAGTTATTAATCGCTTTTCGGAACGCGCAAATGGGAAACGGATGTTACGCGAGTTCGATACAAAAGAAACTCCCGATGGCAAGCAGGTTGTTTTCGTTACTCTAAAACAGTAATCATTCCCCATGAGTTCCCATAAAAAATAAAACTGCCTAACAATCAAGCTGCTAGGCAGTTTATGAGTGATCCCACCAAGAAGCAATATTATACTTGGACAAATACATCGAGTTTTACGATGTAATTATGATTCTTATTCGGTATGTGATATGTCTGGATATATTAAGATTTAATTAGACGATAATATTCTCTATTATCTCTTTAAAACCCTCCTTAAACAAAAATAACGCAATGAAAATCAGTAAGTTATTTAATTTGAAAGCTCCCCCCGGTAGTCGGAAGTTGCAACCTAATTTGTGAAAATTATCATTATCAATAATTTTAAAATGTAAAAAGTACCTCTTAGATTTATAGAAAAATCTGTCCAATTAGTTTAGACGTTAAACACTCCCTAATTATGCAAAAATATTTTCAAGTCCCGAATCGCGTATAAACAAACAGGTTGTTTGGGTTTCATCAACCATTTTTTTCATAAATTCAAAATCAGGATTAGGAACCAGTCCAAAAATATTTAGATCGGCAGATGGAGCTTTTTTTATCAATTCATTAAAATTACCGATATGTACAGCCATCTCGGTTTTTGGTAATCGCGCCTGATCTAGTAAATCAGACATGAATTTAATTGCCTGTTCTTTTTGTTCTTCGTTTTCAACAACCGTAACAAGGCGAATTTTAGCATTCCAGTTTCGCTGTAATTTATATGCTACAAGTATTGATAAATCGAGGTTGCCAATATCCCAGGAAATTTTCCAGTCGGGTGCACGGTTCCTAATCCACACGTTTATCATTTTTCTTTCTCCCAAAGCATAAACCGGATGTTGGGAGTATATAAGTACTCCAATTTGTAAACGTGCAGCTTCTTCAATAATTTCACTATATCCTTCAGAATAGGAATCATGGTTTATCATATTCAGAAAGATAATATTTGGTTTTATAAATGACCCACGGTAAGCCTGGTTTGAAAAGTTTACACCTTGTGCAAAATTTTCAGTTCTGATAACTGCCCACGACGAAAATACACCTCTTTTTTGGAATGCCTGTGAGAGTTTATTTACCTGATTTGCCAACTCATCGGCTTTATCTTTTGAACCTATTCCAAGCAGTTTTACCGAACCTTGTGGAAATGCAACATTTTTTAGAAAAGAAAAAACTTCTTTTATGGAATTTGGATCGCTAACGGGAACTAAAAGATTTGGTTTCCATGCTCTTTCCTGCCTGTGTGTTAACTGAGAAGTTCGTTTGGCAGCCCATTCAGTAAACGATACAAACAATCCGCTACGTACGTCTTCGAAGGGGGAAGATAGTTTTCGTTGCATTAAGATTCCATATACCAAAACAACCACAGCAACTGAAATAAGGCTGATCACGGGATTTATTATAAACATAGCAAGAACAGACGTAATGAGGCCAATCCACGGTACCCACTTTGGCACCTGAAACAACGGTCGAAAACTGATTAACCCGAGATTTTGCTCTATAATTACCACAACATTTAGCATGGTATAAGTTATCAGGAAAAACATTGTGACAAGTGGGGCAACTGCGTTTAGATCGCGAAGTAACATGGTTAGAAAAACCAGAATTCCGGTTACAAACATGGCATTTCGGGGCTGCCCAGTTTTATTGGTTGTAGCCAGCCACTTGCCGGCAGGCAATACTTTATGTTCTCCCATAGCGTATAAAATTCGCGATGAGCCCACCATAGATGCGAGGGCAGATGAAAAAGTGGCTCCCAATACACCGGCTATTACCAAAGGTGGAAAGAATGATTTGTCAATTATAATATTATAGTTTTGAAGTAATTCATCTGTTGTGGCTGATCTGGCTACCCAGTATGCCAATGCCATGTATATTAAAAAACTTATACCTATTGCCCACAAGGTTCCTACAGGAATACTTTTTCTGGCGTCTTTTAATTCGCCCGACATGTTGGCTCCAGCCATAATTCCGGTAGCAGCCGGAAAAAATACAGCAAACACTATCCAAAAATCGGAACCGGAAAAGTTGTTTTCGATTGAACCGGTGAATGTTCCCCATTTAAGAGAATCGACTGTGCTGTTTTGCATTGATCCATAGTAGGCTGCCAAAACTATTACAACCAATGACGATATAATAATCGCCATAATAATATATTGAGTTTGAATAGCTAAATGAGCACTTTTGTAGGC
>JABMPI010000802.1 GCA_013203755.1 Bacteroidota bacterium | reverse complement strand
TTTCGTGAACCTTTGCTTTTACTTCGTGCAACTTTGTTGTATAGCTTTTACTCGTAGTTTCTCAAAGAATCACAGAGTTGCACAGGTTCATTTTCCAAAACAGTACACGTTTCCATCGTAGGCACCAACATATATTTTACCATTGGCGACTGCAGGATTACTAATTATCTGACTGCCAATTTCGTAATTCCAAACAGCTTTCCCATCCGAAAGGTTTACAATAGCCAAATCGCCACGCATGTTGGCTACAATAACTTTATCTTTTACAATAACCGGCGATGCTTCCACATGTTTTCCTGTGTTGTATTCCCAAAGTTTTTCACCTGAATTTTTATCAAAACAATATAAAAATTTATTATGATTTGCCGCTAAAACTTTATTTCCTAAAAGTGCCGGCGATGCAATAAACTGAAGTTTTGTAGTTTCATGCTCCCACGACCATGTTGTTTTTTCGTTTTCTATATCTACCTGAAAAAATCGTCCATCGTAATCGCCAATATACGCTTTGCCGTTATATACTGTAATCGATCCCGCTACATAAGTTGCAACGTCAATTTTTTTATCCAGCGTGCCGGTGGCAATATTCACAATGTGCAAATACCCGTCGCAACCGCCAAACAGAGCTTTTCCGTTGGCACAAGCCGCCGCACCGTTTATAAAATTGTCCGACTCATATTTCCATTTCACCACACCGGTTTCAGCATCAACACAATGAAGATAATAATCGTAGCTTCCCACAAAGATGCTTGTACTTTTACCGTCTGTCCACCAATTTGCAGAGCCAACAATTTGGTTATCGCATTCGTATTCCCATTTTTTATCTCCCGATTTCAGATCGAGTGCGTACAACATTCCATCCAAATTTCCAATATAAACTATACCTTTTACGATAATTGCCGGAGCTTCTATTGAATTTCCAGTATCGAATTTCCACACCAATTTCCCTTTTGAATCGAGGCAATAAACTATTCCGTCGGTTGAGCCAATTACTATTTTCCCCTCGGCAACCACCGGGGCTGATTTTATATTATCCGCTGTTTCAAATGTCCATAATAATTTTGGTGAAGTTGGAAGTAAGGATTTTGAAACTCCTGTGAGATTTTGGTCGCCACGGAAGGAGGGCCAGGAATCTGAAGGTTGGGCAAATGTATTAATTGCCAACAAGGTTAAAAACATTATATATTGAATTTGTTTCATATAATTATCTGTTTCTAACCACGTAGACACATAGTTCGCAATAGATTTTTTCTATGATTTCTATGAGTCTATGTGGTTAATTACTTTTTCAATGAAATCGCCCCAGTTGGGCAACCTTCCGCAACTTTTACCGCCGTTTCTGTCAATCCTTTATTCAGTTCTTCGTTAAACGGAACACCGATTTCTACATCAAATCCTCGGCCAATGTAAGTGAAACCTAAATTTTCACCGTATTTTTCAGTGAGCCGAACACAGATTCCACACTTTATACATTTTTGTGGCTCGTAAACTACCGAACCATGATTTATCTGTTTGGTAATATTCCGGCGTTTGCTGGTTTTAAACCGCTTCTGATCCACCTGGTACTGGTCAGAATATTCTCGCAGTTTGCAATCGTCAATAGCCCGGCAGTCGCAATGCAAGCAACGATTTGCTTCTGCAATGGCTTCTTCTTTTGAAAACCCAGTTCGTCCTCCAGTTTCAGGAAAAACCCGTTTCCCTTCCACCGATTCTTTTATATATTCAGCAAATTCATCTGCGACCAAACGTCCAAATCTTGAATTAAACAACCTGGGTTCGCCTTTAATTTCTTGCTGATTCAAAAATTGCATCACAGAAAAAGCCACTTCTTTTCCCTGCCCAACCGAACGCACTGCCAAACGGGAAGCGCGCAATACATTCCCAATTGCAAATACTTTTCCATCGGAAGTTTGGTAGGTATTTCTGTCGGCTACAATTCCTTTTGAAGTGGCGCTTAATTCAAATGTTTCTGAATTTTCATCAATCTTCCCGGAAGCAAGAATAACAGCATCGTATTCATTTTTTAGTGAAGCAAAAACTTCCGCATTTATCTCTTTGGCACCTTGGAATTCGACTCCGGTTTTTAGAATTAAATCAATCTCCTTATCAAGAACATCCATTGGTAAAATTTCTTCGGAAAGGGAAGTTCGAAGTAAACCACCGGCCTTTTCATTTTTATCTATTAATGTAACCTGAACTCCTTTTAATTGAAGATAATAGGCAGCTGCCAAACCTGCTGGCCCGGCACCAATCACGACTACCTTTTTTCCTGTTTTTTTAATTGAAGGGATTTCTGTTTCATTTCCGTTGTCACCTACAATTCGTTTTAAAAGACAGATAGAAATTGGCTCATCAACTGTTTTTCTATGACATGCTCCTTCGCAGGGCGCTGGACAAATTCGTCCTAAAACAGCGGGCAAAGCAATGTCCTTTTTTACCACTTTTAAAGCCTCATCAAATTTACCGGCAGCAATTAACCGGTTCATTCTTGGAATATCCATGTGAGCAGGACAGCCAATCTGACAAGGTGCTTCGCAGTCGCCAACGTGTTCGCTGAGTAGTAATTCCAACGCCGTTTGACGCGATTCTTTTATTTCATTGTCACTAGTAAGTACATCCAAACCTTCCGTCGCTTTTACTGAACACGAAGGAAACAATTTGCCATTGGATTGGTCTTTTACCATACAAACCATGCACGAAGTAAAATGCTCCAGTTCGTCGTGCCAGCACATATTCGGAATTTCTATTCCCATTTGTTGTGCGGCTTTCATTACTGAAGTTCCTTCGGTGACTTGGATTTGTTTGTTGTTTATTTTTAGTGTAATCATGTTATTTCTCTCGCAAAGGCGCTAAGACGCCAGGAAAATTTATTTTTTTTCTTCAACTCTCTCGCATTGCTGAGAGTTTTTTTTTCTGTTTTATTGTTTCCCCATGCAACCTCATCTCTTTTTTCAACACCAAAACGTGGGGCAATTTATCTTTTATTCATTTACACAGGGCTTCACCCTGTGCTATTGCCTGTGCCCCGTTGGGGTTTTTTGTTTCAATATATTGCTAACTCCTTCTTTTCTTTGAACTTTGAACCTTAAACTCTAAACTCTCCTTCCATCTTTCAACTTCGCTCAGGATGACTTCGACCCGACTCTGAACTTTGAAACCCGCAATCTGCAACTCACATCACATCAATCGCATCCACCGGGCAAACGGCACGGCATGAATCGCATTTTATACAAAGTTCAGTATCTATTGTATGCACTTCGTGAGGGGTAAACGGTATCGCATCCACCGGGCATTTTTGCGCGCATTTGGTACATCCTATACAATCGTCGTTTACCGAATAGGTAATTAAATCGGTGCAACATCCTGTTGGGCAAACTCCGTTAATATGCGCTTCATACTCATCGCGAAAATATTTTAATGTACTTAACACCGGATTTGGCGCTGTTTTTCCCAATCCACATAAACTTCCTTTATTTGTCCATTCAGCCAATTTCTCCAACACTTCAATATCACCTTTTTTACCTTTCCCTTGGGTAATATTTTCAAGAATATCTAACATTCGTTTTGTTCCAACGCGGCAGAACGTACATTTTCCACACGACTCTTCCTGGGTAAACGAAAGGAAATAACGGGCAATGTCAACCATACAATCCGTGTCGTCGAGAACAACCAAACCTCCCGATCCCATCATTGCCCCCATCTCTTTTAAGGACTCGAAATCGATGGGTGTGTCGGCATGTTCGGCCGGAATACAACCGCCGGAAGGGCCGCCAATTTGAACGGCTTTAAATTTGCGCCCGTTGGCAATTCCGCCACCAATTTCTTCGATTACCTGCCTTACTGTAATTCCCATTGGAACTTCAATCAGCCCTCCGCGAGCTACTTTCCCGGCCAGTGCAAAAACTTTTGTTCCTGTACTTTTTTCTGTACCAATATTTTTAAATTTGTCTGAACCTTCGCGTAAAATATAAGATATTTGCGCCAGGGTTTCGGTGTTGTTCACCAAGGTTGGAAACCCCCATAAACCACTTTCAGCAGGAAACGGCGGACGAATCCTCGGAAACCCACGATTACCTTCAATTGAGGCAATCAATGCAGACTCTTCGCCACAAACAAAAGCACCGGCACCTTCATAAATTTCTAAATCCAAATTAAACCCGGTTCCTAAAATATTTTCACCAAGGTAATTTCTCTCTCTACAAATTTTTAATGCTTCGCGAATTCGTTTTACCGCTAACGGATATTCTGCCCTGATATAAAAATAGCCCTGATGAATGCCAACTGCATAAGCGGCAATTACCATTCCTTCGATAATCCGGTATGGATACGACTCCAAAAGCATCCTGTCCATAAATGCACCGGGATCGCCTTCGTCGCCATTACAGATTATGTATTTTGTTTCGCTTTTTTGCTTTTTTACCAATTCCCATTTTACCCCCGATGGGAATCCAGCTCCTCCACGACCACGGATTCCGCTATTTTTTACCTCTTCCACAACTTCATCGGAAGTCATGGTTTCCAGCACCTTTTTCATGGATGCAAAACCACCACGTTTCATGTATTCATTTACATCCAGTGGATTTATCATTCCTCGATATTCGGTGGCAATTGGGATTTGTTTACCCAAAAACGACGCCACTGGTTTTTCGCGCATGCCTATTTCATAGCGTTCAATACCATCCCAATTTCTATCGGTTTGAATGGTATCAACCAGGCTCATCAGTTTATTTTTTGTTTTAGTGAGAATACCGGGAGCATTAAAATGATTTTCTACAATTCGTTTAACATCCTCTGGTTTTACTTTTGCGTACAAAGTTGGCTCGCCTTCATTGGGAACAATTTCAACCAACGGAACCTGATGGCACATGCCAACACAACCCACATGTTTTAAGTTGACGCGCAACCCACTTTCGTTAACCACACTCTCAACTTCCTCCTGAATTTCCTGACTTCCACTTGCCACGCAACACGATCCGAGCCCGATTCTAATTTCACCCTGAATTTCTGAGCCGTTGGCTTTTCGAGCTTTATTAGAACTTTTCTTTCCTATTTGGCTTTCAAAGTCGGAAATGATTTGCCCCACCTGGTCGGGTGCAACATGTCCGTACGTTGTCTCGTCTATTTGAACCACCGGCGCCAAAGTACAGCATCCCAAACAGGCTACTTTTTCGAGTGTATATTTTCCTAAATCATCGGTATCTGTTCCATCCGGCAATTTAAATTCCCTACGAAACGAGTCGTAAACCAGCCCGGCACCTTTTACATGACAAGCGGTTCCTACACAAACTTTTATGATGTGTTCACCAACAGGTGCAAGCCGGAACTGCGAATAAAAACTGGCAACGCTCATTATTTCTGCTGCAGTAATTTCGGTGTTTTCAGAAACGTACCTTAACTTATCTTCCGGCAGGTATTTGTATTCGTTTTGAATGGCTTGAAGAATCGGAATCAGGCTCTTTTTTGTTGAGCCCTTTTCTGTGATTATCTGGTCTATATTTTTAAAATTGTTTGTCATTAATTCGTTTCAATTTTGAATGTCATTTCGAATCCTGAGGTACGAAGGTGAGAAATATGCGTCTACAAAGAGATTTCTCTCTGCGTTCGAAATGACAATCCTCTATTATTTCCCAATACAATACAAATTCTTATCGCCCCGAATGTATATTCGTCCATCGCCAAATGCCGGTGTTGTTCCAGCAATTTCCCCCAAATCGTTTTCACTAATTAATTTCATCTCTTTTGAGAATTCGTAAACACGCATCATTCCATCATTGTCCATCATAAAAAGTTTTCCGTCGGCAACAATTGGCGACGAATATAATGTTGTTCCCACATCGTGTTCCCAAAACTGCTCTCCGGTTTTTACATCGTAACAAACCAACACACCGTAACTTGTAGCAATAATTAATAACCCGTTATGTGCCAGCGGACTGGAAGCTTCTGGCAAATACTCATCGTTTTCCCAAAGGATTGAACCATCTTTGGGGTTGATTGCAACCAAACGGGCGTATTCATTTCCGGCAAAAACTACTCCATCGCTGAAACCTACAGATGGTCCAACTTCGCCCATCATACAATCCACTGCCCAAAGTTCTTCGCCGGTTTCTACATCGTAACCCGCAACAATTGGGTCGGCAGTTAATATAATTTGATACTTTCCATCTACTTCTGCCAAAACCGGACTTGCCCACGAGATTTTAGATTTGCGGGCGGTTTCCCAAACTACTTCACCAGAAGCAACATTTAAGGCTAAAATTTTTCCTCCCTTATTTGTATCGTACTGAATTAACAATTTATTTGCCCAGGTAATTAATGAAGATGAATGTCCGTAATGATTATCGGGAATCCCCAGGCTTTTTGCCCAAACACGTTTCCCGTTCATATCGAAAGCAATTACATCGCCATTGGCAAAAATGGCAAATACCCGTTTCCCGTCGGTTGTTAATGTTGGTGCTGAAAATCCCGTGTCTTCCGTTACTCTGGGCAAAGCAGCCGGAGAACCAGTAATATTATCCGCGATTCCTGTCCAAAGTAATTTTCCATCTGTGCCGCTAAAACAATAAACCTCTCGACTTAATTTATCTGCACCTGCCACAAAAATTTTATCGCCCCAAATAACAGGTGAATTGTATCCGTGTTTTGGAATTGGTACTTCCCAAAGAATATTTGTACCCGAAGCCCCATCCCATTTTGAAGGGATATTTTTGTGCGAAACAACTCCCTGCCCCAGCGGACCGCGGAATGAGTTATGATTTTTTTGAAGGTCGGCGAGGGTTATTCCTGACGTTGGTTTGACAGCCGGTTTTATTGCTGCCTTTTCTTCTACCACCAATTTCGGAATAATTTCATTTTGAACTTCTTCAGGAACTTTCACCTCTTCAACAACCAATTCTACAATTTCTGGTTTTGCTTCTTCTGTTTGAACCTGTTGAGGAATGTCTCCAACTTCAATCACTTCAATTCCCTCGTCTTCTGGTGAGCTTTGCAATTCTGCCACTTCTGTTTGAACATCGTAATAATTCAGATGATTTACTGTGGCAAAAGATGCTGCCAGAGCAAAAACTAAAACCACCGTCCCAACAATAATAATTCCTTTTTGTGCAAGAATGCGGCTTGCAATTTCGTTTTCCAAAACTGTATCCGGCTCCTCAATTTTTGCTTTTGCTGAATAATAAACTCTTAATGCAAATGCCAAAACAATTGCACCAAACAACAATAAGTAAGCACCGGTTTTCACCTGCCACTGACTGTTAAAATAGGCTTTTCGAGCCAACAAATCGAAATTACGGATTTCCTGTTTTAGTTCTTCGTTGTTGGCATCGTCTTTCAACCTTTCAACTAAAGCTATTAATGCTTTGCTTTCTATGGGGTCGCTTTTTGAAACCTGCCAGAAATTAAGGAGTAACAGTAAAGCCACAGTTACACAAAATATCCCTGCAATAACTGCAACGTTTTGGGATAGTTTTAATTTGTCGGTGTTGGTCATTTTGTTTTTATTTTCAATCTAAGTCCCTTTTGGGAAAATTTGTCAATCCAGTTCTCTTTTGCGGCGCATGCATCCGGCCTTTTCAACTATGCGGGCGTGGATGCGCCTTTGTTTATCTTATTTCTATATCACAGGGTTGCACCCTGTGCTGTTAACGTTAGCCCTTTCAGGGCTTAAAATCAAATCCCGCAGAGATTTCTTTTTTCAATTTATCATTTCTCCACAGGGCAATAATCGATGCAGCGGGCACAACTAAAACAATTGCCTTTGTGAGGTTCGTAATCCTGTCGTCTTCTGAATACCACGGTATTTAATAATGTTAAACCAATTACCAATCCTAAAAATCCTCCGGCGATCATACTTCCGATATAAAATTTCTCACGGATAATCTCTGCTTCCGAAACCAGCGTTTCCATCGATTTTCCAGTTGAAATAAACGTTTGAATATCTATATTATCCGGGTCGTTTTTTAATTCGGGTTGAGAGATTAGTAATTCGGCCAAATAAACATCGGCATTTGCTTTGGACAAAAATGTGTGTGATTTGGCCCCCACAAATACTCCGGCAGCGATCCAAATTGGAATAATTACTGCATAAGTAATAAATCGTTTGGGTCCCAATCCTGATTTGAGGATTTCTTTTTCGTTGGTTGGAAAATCGATGGCATCAAACGGACAAGAGTTGGTACACAATTTACACTGAATACATTTTGATGGTGTTATGGTTAAATGCCATTTTGAGAATCGGGACATCCAACTTAGCAGAACTCCATACGGACATAAAAAGCGACAATATGGACGGGCAACAAACATTCCCATCAGTAAAAATGCAATTCCTAAAACTACCATATGGAATTTGGCATCCATGCGGAATATTCCCACAAAAGGATCGTATCTGCAAATAATAAAATCGGTTCCGGTGGCGGCAAAAAGGACTGCCAACGCGAGATAAATATATGGAATGAGCCCTAAAGTTTTATTCAACCACTTGGGCAAACTTATTGGTTTTACAACTACTAAATCCTGAATGGCTCCCAGCGGGCATGCACCGGCGCAAAATGTCCTTCCAAAAAACAGAGTAAATAATAAGGGCAGAAGAAAAAATAGCAATGCAGTTAATGAAATTGCGTACCCCGAATCAAAAAAAGTTAGCGTAACGTTTTGAATTGATCCAATACTGCAAATGCAGCCATCCCGATAAAACCCAAAATAGATTAATGTAAATATAGAAAGCCATAAAACTCCCTGGCGGGAACGACTTTTTAATGCGAAATAGGTGGCAAGTGAAAGTACCAACAACAAAATCAAAACATCGAAATATTCCATTGCCAGAGCTCGTGGCTCGGGTGTTTCTGGTGTTGGTTGTGTGTAACCAGTGTCGAATTCCGGTTTTGGAAAACGTTGCTTCTGTGCCGAAATAGAAAATGTAAAAAGCAGAAAAATTAAAGTGTAAAGTATATAAATGTACTTTTTCATAGGGTAAATTAAACTTCTTTATTATTAGAAAAACCGCCTTTAACTTTATAGGCTTCACTTGCTTTAACT
>JABMPI010000801.1 GCA_013203755.1 Bacteroidota bacterium | reverse complement strand
GCACAGTATTACACACAAAGACCTGAAAACGCACGTGTTGAAAATGGAAAATTAATTATTGAAGCTCGTAAAGATAATTGGGAAACACATTCAATTACATCAGCAAGTTTAAATACTTATGGAAAACAGAGCATCTTGTATGGCCGCATTGAAGTTCGTGCAAAATTACCTACCGGTATAGGAACCTGGCCTGCGATATGGATGTTGGGAAATGTCCACATGGAAGGAGTAAAATGGCCTGCTTGCGGAGAAATTGATATTATGGAGAATGTGGGATTTAACCCCGATGTTGTTCACGCCAATATTCATACAAAATCGTATAATCACTCTATTGGAACAGGTAAAGGAGATAAAATTAAGATCGAAAAACCATATAATGATTTTCATGTTTATGCGATGGAATGGTACGAAGACCGGATGGAGTTTTATTTTGACGATCAGCGATACTTTGTTTATAAAAATGAAAACACAGGAATGGCAACCTGGCCTTTCGATAAGCCACACTATTTAATCTTAAACCTTGCAATTGGTGGTAGCTGGGGAGGACAAAAGGGTATTGACGATTCTATTTTTCCGCAAAAATTTTACATCGATTACGTTAAGGTATATGAGTTGGGAAATTGATAGACTATTAAATTGATAAATTGTTGAATTGCTAAATTGTTTTTTCCTACTGAAAACTGCGACTGTGACTGGGATTTTACCCTGTGACTGAAAACTTTCTCTAATACTCAATTTTCCAGGCCAACATTACATTGGTTTGCATTTCGGTTTCAACAGGATTGAGTGATTCAATGTTCATTCTGGAACTAGCCGACTCCATTTGCATTGTTGAATACCGAAGTTCATAATTTGATCGTGTAAAGTTGCGGATTGTTTGCGGCTCACCATATTGTATTTTACTAATCTTGCCTAATTTGATATCTGCACTTTTAGCTAATTGTTGTGCTTTTTCTTTTGCATCTTTTACAGCCAATTCAATCAGTTTCTCTTTTACGCCTTCAACTTGTTTGGGAGAAAGGCTGAAATTTAAGTTGAAATTTGCCTTAAAATTGTTTTTAATAATTTCAAAAATCAGGTCGTTTTTTGAATAATCTACTTTAGTTTTTATACGTATCGGGATTGTTGCCCGATATCCTTTAAAAACCTGCCGTCTTAATTGTGGGTCGTGTTCGCTTTCTTCGCGAATGGAGTAGTTTACGGTTTGAATTAGCTTTTTATCAATACAATTACTGGTGAATTCCGATTGTACAAGCTCAATTTCTTTAATTGCCAGTTCTGTGCAATTTGCATAGTTGGTATCGTTTACAGAAAGATTAATACTAAAAGTAATCATTTCAGGAACCAGCCTAACCGACGATTTTCCTTCAACAACAATCGCTTCACAAAATGGGTCTTGCGAAAATGCAAGCGATGAGATAAAAGCAAATAGGGAAAAAAGAACTAATTTATTCATGATAAATAATTACAGCTTACATTTCAGTAGCATTTTTTAATTCTAAAAACCAATTAATGGAAGCTAGTCCTGTCGGAACAATTCCGGATTGATGCGTGGCTCCCTGTATTGGAAAAAGCTCAACATCGCTAGGACGAGTGCCTTGTAGTTGAAATTGAAGGAGAATCTGATTCGAGACCATGGGCGGAACAAATGTATCGTTTGTGCCATGGTATAACCTGGTTGGCGTTGTGATTTTCCATGCAGTAACACTGTTCTCTTCAAGCATAGAAATTAACGGTAAAAACTTTTCGTCGGTATTGTAATTGTTTAAAAAATCTGAGGTAAAAAGGTCAGAAACCGTAGTTGTTAATTGTTCATTTATTTCCGTTCCTGAATTTGTGCCATCGTATAATTCTAAAACCCGGCTGTCGTAAGGTTCCTGAAAAATTTCGTTTGTTGCAATTGTAAGTCCCAAATTAATGTAACTGTTAAAAATGTAGCCAACATAATAAGGCATCGGATATTCGCTCTGGTCCAGTATATATTCATTTATATAATTTAAATTGTATGGGCCGGCACCACAAGCACTTGCAATTAAATTAAACTCGGCTGAATGTTGTTGTTCAATCGCTTTTTGAACTTGCATAGTTGCCCAACCACCCTGCGAATAACCTGTTATGTACAAATCATTATTCATTTCAATATCTAAATAATTTGAAACCAGTTCTTTTGTTGCTCGTTGCATGTCTAAAACAGTTTGAACAGTTGATTCTTTGTCTAGATAGGGATGAAACATATTGTCGGTTGAACCAAAGCCAAGATAATCTGGAAAAGTTACAATAAACCCGGTTGATGCAATTGATTCTAACATCTGGAACAATGTATTATCATAATCAACCGAAGGCGCATCGCTATGTAATGTATTGGTTCCGTTCTGGTAGCTTAAAACCGGATATTCACCTTCGGAAGTGGGCACGCTTACAATTCCGGAAGCTATTACGTCTTCTCCCTTAAATGAAGTGTTATACGTTATTTTATAAACGGTTACTCCGTGTTCAACCTTGTCAATTAGGGTTTCAATTTCCGGATAGCTGCTACTTGCAAAAGTTAATGAAGCTTTAATCAGTATAGCAGAATAGTTACTCACTTCTTCATAACTAACCAGAAAATGATCTACTTGACTTTGTCCATCATCACCATTACCATCAAGTAGGTTGCAACTCGAAAAAGTAGAAAGCAATAAAATAGATGCTAAAATATAACTGAGGATTTTTGTTTTCATGGAAATTGTTATTTAGATTTCTTCTGTAAAATTAGTTAAAAAAACGTTGTATGTATATTATTTAAGGGTTAGAACGATTAATAAGGATTTTTATTTCGATTTACCCGGCTTTAAACCAATGGTTTCTTTCGATCCGGTAAAAAAAGATTTCCACCAATAGTTAATTATCGAGCGCTGTTCGTCTCTTTCGTAATAAATGGTTGTGGGAAGTAAGATATTTCCTTTTGGTGATTTTGAATTTAGAACCATTTTATTGGCCCAAAAAGAGGCAAATTTCGATCTTTTTATGCCTTCTAAGTTATGTTCCAGAATCGAAATTTTGAAATTGTCATAACCCATAAATAGCTCCCCATTTGAACTGTTTTCGGAAAAGGTAAGGTTAAAATCGAGTCGGTTTAACCGACCTGATTCGATTGTTATTGGCGTTGATTTTTCAAGGATTGAATTGAGTGGTTTTAATTCCATTGGTTCTAAATTACCGACTAAAGTGTGCTTGTAAGTTGGGCTCGACAAATTGAAGTTGACCAGAATATTTAATAATCCCTGGTTGTATAGTTTTGCCGAAGCATCAATTTCCAGATTCGGATTTTGCTGAATTACCTCGGCAATGTTTGATACTTTTCCGGTGGTAAACGTTAAATCGTTAAACTCAATAAAACCCGGTTGTTCAGAAATATCCAGCAGCTCGTTATATTTAAGAACCGATGGCAATAAAATTACAGAATCGAATGTAAAGGATTGTTTAATTTCTTTGAGCAAATCTTGCGGCCAGGGCGGACGTTGCTTTGTGTTAAATGGCAGTCGTTTATTTCTGAAAATATCTAATTCTGAATTGCCAATTACAAGTGCACTGGCTTCCAGTATATTTTGTTTAAACCACTTATTTTCATCTACCCCTTTTAACTCTATAAAATCGGTTGTCGATTGTAAATAATCAGCTTGGAATTCAATTTTTTTATGAAATTCGTCTGGAGTAAAAAGCGGGATTATTTTTATATTTTTGAATATTGTGTTGTGTTTTTCAGAGTTGTAAATTAACGAATCGGCTGCAAATTCATAAAAGCCATTTTTACTTTTAGTTTTTAAATTTGTGGTAGAAATTTCAAATTCCTTCGAGTTAAGTATGTTTTTACTTTTTGCATCTTCTGCAATATTTATCTCATTAAAATCGAGGTTGAATTGTTTGTCAATTAATTCTTTTTCAAACCAATTAAAGTTTAAATCTACATTTTGCAACTGCAATTTATTCACTTTAATTTTATTTACGTACGGCTCTACAAATGGGAAAAGATTGAGGTTTTTTGCAAACTCCAGCTTATCTCCTTTTACCGAATCGTTAACTTCAATACCAATATTTGGGTGTGTTATATTTATCTCGTTAAACTCAAAATAATTGTTTTTTATGGCTTTTTCAATATCGAAATTGGTGAACCGGATTTGCGGTGCGGAAATAGTAAAACGATTTCCTGTTTGTTTTGGTGCAAACGGATAAACG
>JABMPI010000081.1 GCA_013203755.1 Bacteroidota bacterium | reverse complement strand
CTTCCACCGGATTACGGGTTGCTGCCCGCCAACTTTGCCAGCTAACAGTTATTAATGCAATTCCCATCGCTAATATACCGGCTAAAGCAAAAATCCACCAACTTAATTCTGTTTTGTAAGCGAAATTCTGAAGCCATTTTTGCATTACAAACCATGCAGCCGGACAGGCAATTACAAAAGATACAACTACCCATTTTACAAATGCTTTGTTTAATAAAGTGAGTATTTCAGAAACTTTAGAACCATTAATTTTGCGAATGCCAATCTCTTTTTTTCGGCGTTCGGTAGCATAAACCGACAAGCCAAACAACCCGATACAAGCAATAAAGATGGCAATAAAAGCAAAATACTTAAACAGCCCGGAAATTCTGGTTTCGGAATTATACATCGATTCCAGCCGATCATCGAAAAAACCAACTTCACAATTCATTTGAGGAATTATTTCGGCCCAAATATTTTTAATTTCATCGATGGTTTGTATAAATTCAGCTGAGTTTATTCGCATAATCAATACGTTTGGGTTTTCTATTAATGGTGTTAACAACATCGGTTCCATACCCATTTTTAGAGTTTGAAAATTGAAATTATTGGTAATGCCAACAATTTCCGCACGGATTTCACCTAATCCAAAATATTTTCCAATCGGATTTTTCATTTCCATACTTCGAATGGCTTCCTGATTTAATACTACTTCAAACCGTTTTTGTTCTTCAACATTTATAACTTTATCAAATATGGGTGAGAATGTTTCTCCTTCAGTAAGTTGAATGCCCAACGTTTCGAAATAGTTAGGACTTACACGCATTTGATTTATAAGTACTTTTTTTTCGGGTTCTTTTCCTTCCCAATCGAAACCAAAGGAGGAATTACCTCCATAGAAAGGCAATTTATCGGCTTTTGCCAGACTTGTAACTCCGGTCAGGTTTTCAATTTCGGCTGCAAGTACTTCGTGTTTCGAAGTTGCATCTCCCATTAAAGAGAGATAGATTAGGTTATCGCGATTGTATCCAATATCGTAATTGTTTACGAATTTTAATTGGTTGGAAATGGCAATCGAGTAAATAATCAGTCCAATAGACAAAGTAAATTGAAATACAACCAGCAAACCTCTGAAGTTAAATACTCCGGTCTGCTTTTTTAATCGCTTTTTTAAAACCTGAGCGGGATTAAATGTTGAAATATAAAAGGCCGGATAAACGACGGATAAAAGTAATGTAGTTAATACTATTCCTCCTAAAAGCAACAATATATATCGATTTTGCAAGAGTGAAAATGAAAGATCTTTGTCTGAAATTCTCCCAAAAAGTGGCATTAGAATAATTACTAAAAGAGCAGCGATTATCACACTAATAAAAATCATCATTCCTTTTTCATAAAGAAATTGAGCCGAAAGAAGTGATTTTGTGGCACCCAGCGTTTTTCTGATTCCTACTTCCTGTCGCCGTTGTTCTGCCCAGGCAGTTGAATAATTCACAAAATTGATGCAGGCAATTAGAATAATAATAATTCCGATGGTGATAAAAAGATAGATGTATAAAATGCGGTTGTTTTCGCCTGAGTAAGAATATAAGCGTTCTTTTTCAAAAGGGAAAAGGTAAAGATCTGTGTTTTCCTGTCCGTTCTCTTTACAGGTATTTCTTAATTTTTCGTACAATTCGGAATGTTGGGTGCCGTCGGCAACAAGAATACAGGTTCGGGGCCAGTTGTTATTCCAACTTTCCGGATTTGTGCCAAAATTGTCAACAACATACTTTTTGTTTACCAGAATATTAAAATTAAGGCTTGAATTTTTGCCTGGACTTTCGATTATTGCTCCCACCGTGTAGGCTTGCTCAGAATTAAATTTTACAATTTTTCCAATGGGATGTTCATCACCAAAAAGAGTTTGGGCAATCCTTCTTGTTATAACTATATTGTCGGGAGCGGTTAATGCATCTTTATCACCTTCTATTATTTTGAATGAGAATATTTCTAAGAAATCGTTGTCGGTAAAAATGAAAGGACCTTCTTCAAAAACTTTATCGTTATATTTTATAGGATATTTGTCGAAGGTGTAAAAAGTAGTAGCCTTGTTTATTTCGGGAAATGTTGTTTTTAAAAAGTTACTCAGCGGAAATGGCGTGCAGCCTGTGTACAACTCTTGTCCCTCGGAGTATTGCTGGTGTTCGTAAACAGAATAAATTTGGTCGATGTTTGTATGAAATTTATCGAAACTTAATTCGTCAATTATCCAGAAAAGTATTAATGCCGTTACCGCAAGCCCAATTGAAATTCCGCCAATATTTATTAAAGAGGAGAGTTTGTTTTTCCAGATATTTCTCCATCCTACTTTTAAATTTTTACGTAACATTTTCGGATTTTAGATTTAGTTTGCAGGAATAATTGAGTGTGATTAATTTATTTGAAAGACTTTGTAACTTCCTTTTTGTTACACCAATTTTAAAAGATTTTATCTTTTTATCAATAGTCCCGAACTTTGATTTATCTGATCTTTTGATGGACTATGATTTTATAGCACAATCCTTTTTTTTCCTAAATCATAGTTTTCATGTCAATCATTTTAATCATAGTTCAAGACTTACTCATACCTCAACGCCTCCACCGGATTCTTCCTCGCTGCTTTAAACGATTGCAACGAGACGGTAATTAAAGCAATTACTAATACAAATACTCCGGCTCCGGCAAATATCCACCAACTTATTGTTGTTTTGTAGGCAAAATTTTCGAGCCATTTATTCATGGCAAACCAGGTTATTGGTGCAGCAATTACAAACGAAACAGCTACCCATTTTATAAAAGTCTGGTTGAGAAGAATTATTACCTCTCCCGTTTTTGCGCCATTTACTTTTCTTACACCAATTTCTTTGGTGCGTTTGCGAATGTTGTAAACTGCAATACTGAATAAACCGAGGCTCGAAATAAAAAGGACAACAATGGCAAGTAAGGTTAAAAATCTACTTTGGCGAATTTGGTTTTCGTACAATTCAAAATACAAATCGTCGATAAAATGATGTTGTAATGCAAAGTCGGGATTAACCTCTGTCCAGACTTTTTCGAGTGTTGCCAGTGCTTCGCCGACTTGCGTTGGATTGTATTTTATTCCAATACAATAATTAAAAAACGGCTGATTGTAAAGCAACATTGGCTTTTCGTTACTTTGCATCGATGTAATATGAAAATCGTTAATTACCCCTGAGATAATACCTTCTTTAAAAAACTGTTCTGGCACAGGTATGTTATATTTTATCCGTTTACCAATAATATCATGCGGATTCTTGTACCCCAACAACTTTAACGCAGCCTCGTTAATCATGTATTTTGTTTCGTTATTCCCTTCCTCCAGGAAATCCTCGCCTGCCAGAATCTCATTTTCGTAAAACCGGTTAAAATTGTCATCGGTGGTAAGTATGTAAATAGTCTTGTTTTTGTCCTCTTCGGGCATCCCTTCCAGTTCGTAAGTAAATGCATCCATCACCTCGCCGGCAGGTTCTTCCATACTTGCCGTAACATCCCAAATTTCGGGGTGCTTTAATAATTCATCTTTAAAAACTTTGTAATTGTTTATGGCAACGCGAGGAAGTTTTATAAGATTGATAATGTTTTCCTGCCCATTGCCAATTCGGTTAGAAAGCAGATATTGATTTTGTTTGATGATTACTGTAGTAGCTATTGTCAATGCAATTCCGCCAACAAATTGCAGAATAACTAAAACCCGGCGTACAGAAAAATCGGTGGTTGTTGATTTGCCGGAACGAAAAACCTTAAGCGAATTAATTGTTCCATTTATTTTTGAAAGAAAAACCGGATAGATACTGCAGGCGACACCAATTAAAACAAAAAACAGAAGTGCCAGAAAGTAAACGAATAAAGTTGTTTTGGGTGAAAGAATCATTTCGATATTGAGCCAGTTTGCCAAAAGCGGGAGACCAAGAAAATAGACTCCCAGAGAAATGAACGATGAGATTAAAACAAGAATTAAACTTTCCAGAGCAAGTTGTATAACAAACGAATTGCTTTTCGCTCCAAATGTTTTGCTGATGTTAAAATAGGTACTACGCTCTAAAACAGAGGCAATCTGGAAATTGATGTAATTCAACGCAATTACAACTAAAAGTATAAGTGCCACAATATTCAAAATAGTGATGGAACGTGCATCTCCGTTGGGTTCAATCTCTCTGTCTTTTTGTGAATGCAAATGAATATCCTGAACGCTTTGCAAATGGAAAATTTCATTTTTTCGGCTTTGTTTATTTTCAATATACGTCTCTTTAAACGATGCAAATTTCGAACTGACAGACTGCGGATGCGTGTTTTTTTTCAGCATTAAATAGGTATAAAACCACCCGGTGTAAACATTTGGGTCGTCGAAAGAAAGCAATATTTCGGGATGGAAATGACTGTTTAATGGGAAGTCGGGCATAACACCTGTTACAGTAAAAGTGCGAAAATCGGATACTTGCTGATGCGCCCATTCCAATTGTTTGCCAATGGGGTTTTCATTTCCAAAATATTTTTTGGCAATCGATTGATTGATTACTGCGCATTTGGGAGCATCGAGAACTTCATCGGAATTTCCTTGAATCAATTCAACATTAAAAACATCGAAAAAATTGGAGTCGGTGCTAAAAACGCCCTGACTATAAAACCTGTTTTCGTTAATTTTTATGGAACTATTTCTGCCAGGAGCCAGCCGAACCATCTCTTCTACTTCTGGAAAAAAACCTGTAAATTCTTTTATAAAACTACGGTTTGTACGTGCAAAGTGCATGTTGTTTGAACCGTTGGCAAACTCAACAGTAAATCTGTAAATTTGCGACGAATTTTCGTATTGCTTATCGAAACTCTTTTCGTAGCTTATCCACGAATAAATAAACAAAATGGTAGTAAAAGCCAATGCTAATCCTAGAATATTATTGAATAGAAATTTCTTGTCTTTTAAGAAACTTCGTTTTATCATTTTTAAGTGAAATCGCAACATCAATATTTCTTTTTTTTAGTTGAATATTACTTTGTGTAACTCCATTTTCCCTTTGAAGTTCTTTGTGAAACAACCCAAAAAAACATTACACAAAGTTGCAAAAAGGACACTCAAAGATTCTCGAAGAGTTTATTTTTCTTTTACATATCCATCCTTCAAAGTAATAGTTCTGTCTCCATATTTTGCATTTTCTTCGGAATGTGTTACCTGAATAATAGTCATTCCCTCTTCGTTTAATTTTTTCAGAAGTTTCATTATTATTTCGCCCTGTTCGGAATGAAGGTTTCCGGTTGGTTCGTCGGCCAATAAAAGTTTTGGGCTACCCACAATTGCACGTGCAATGGCAACCAATTGTTGCTGCCCGCCTGAAAGCTGACTTGGGAACAAATCTTTTTTGGCAACCATGTTAAAACGGTCGAGCATGTCGGCAACCAATGCTTTACGCTCTTTGCTTTTTACCCCCCGATAAACCAGCGGCGTTTCAATATTTTCGTAAACATTCATTTCTTCTATTAAATGAAAAGCCTGAAAAATAAACCCGATATGACTACGGTGGTATTGCGTTTTTTGCTTTTCCTTTAGCTTGTTGGCATGGTCACCCAAAAAGAGATATTCTCCCTGGCTTGGCTCATCCAAAAAACCAATAATATTTAGCAAAGTTGATTTTCCGGCGCCGCTGGGTCCCATTATTGAAATAAATTCGCCTTGTTCGATGTTTAGGTCTACTCCTTTTAATACAAATGTTCGCTGAAATTTTGCGTCGTAATACTTGTCGATGTTTTTTAATTGAATCATATTGTTTATTATAAAGTTGTCAGAATCAGGATAATCAGGATTAGTGTTTTTTAAATAGTCTTTTTGTTTGAAGGCTGGTTGAACCAAAATTAATTAGCAACCCAGTCTCCAGATTGTAAGCGGTTAGATAGTTTAAACCTTGCGCCAGATGCACATCTTCCAAATTTATTATTGCTTTTAATTCAACCATAACCGATTCCTCAATTATAAAATCTGCACGTCGTGTTCCAACCTGGAT
>JABMPI010000800.1 GCA_013203755.1 Bacteroidota bacterium | reverse complement strand
CTATTAAGCTCACTGTTATCAGTAAATAAAACTACACAATAATTGGTAACTACACGTACATAATAATCGGTAATCATAAATACATAATTTATTAAGTAGAGGGATATTGCCCTCGAGGGCAATATCCCTCTACTTAAAATCCATTTTTCCGTAATTGGTCGATTAATTTAAATCGATTTTTATGGAAAAAGAAACAGTTAATGCATGGATTATGTATCATGAAATTCAACAATTAGATCGACTTGGGTTTAGTAAAAACCGGATAGCCAAATATCTAAAGTCCAACTGGCGCACGGTCAGGAAATATTTTAATATGTCCGAAGAAGATTTTGAGCAATTCCTTCTTCAAAAAGGCAACAAATGCAAAATCCTGGATCCCTATAAAGATTTTGTTCTTTCCCGTTTAAAGGAATATTCCGACACTACTTCTGCCCAAATGTTTGATTGGCTCAAGGAGCACCATTTGGATTTACCTAATGTGTGCGAAAAAACGGTTTATAACTTTGTGATGGATATTCGTCAAAAGTACAATATACCGGTTATTGATACCTTCAGAGAATACTTTCCGATTGAAGAGCTTCCATATGGAGAACAAGCCCAGGTCGACTTTGGACAGTACAACATGCGGCATCATGGTAAAAGTAGTAAGAAAGTATATTTCTTTGCAATGGTACTCTCTCGAAGCAGGATGAAGTATATTTATTTTCTTGATAAGACGTTTACGGCAAAAGACGTTTGCACAGCACACGAGAAGTCTTTTGAGCATTTTGAAGGCATTCCCCAAACCATTGTTTATGATCAAGACAGAACCATTGTGGTTGATGAAAATATAGGCAACATAATCCTCACGGCTGATTTTAGGAACTATACTAAATCCAGAAACTTCAAACGACATTTTTGCCGGAAAGCTGACCCTGAGAGTAAGGGTAAAGTAGAAAATGTAATTGGATATGTCAAAAAGAATTTTCTCTACAACCGGAAATACATCGATATAGATACACTTAATGATCAGGCTATTGCATGGCTATCAAGAACTGCAAATAAAAATGTTCATAATATCACTAAAAAGAGCCCTTTAGATGAGTTTATGATCGAGAAGCAACATCTGTCACCATACATACCATTAACGGTTAAAACAGAGGATATGAAAGCAAACATTGTAAGGAAAACAAATGAGGTTAACTATAAAGGGAATTTTTATTCTTTGCCCATGGGAACTTATACCGGTGTTCAAGTATATGTTTTGATAAAAGAGCACGAAAGCAGGGTTGAGGTTTATTCTACCGATAAAAGGCTTATTTGTTCTCATAAGTTATCCAAAGAAAAGGGGAAAACCATCATTAACACCGATCATCGACGAGATAAATCCGGTAGCATTAATGAAATGATGAATGCTGCTGCTGTATATTTTAATGATACGCAAAAGGCTATAAAATATTTTAAGAAAATCCAGGAAGACTTGCCACGATACACCAGGGATCATTTGCAGGTAATTATGCGAACTTTAAAATCTATTCCGGGCAGTGTTGCTGATGATACTCTTGATTTTTGTATGAAAAACCATAACTACTGCGGACAAGATTTTGAGAGCGTGGCTTTTGTTTTATGGGGCACAAATTCATCGAAAATAGAAATACCAGATATTAAACTCATGGATAAAAACAATATTAACAAAGCAAATGAAAAGCCTGAAACAAGCGATATAAACGATTATCAGGATATTATAAATACATAAAATCTTAAACTATGACAAAAACGGAAATTATTAAGGGACAATGCAAACAGCTCAGGTTACCCACTATCGCAAATGGAATTAATGATGTGGTCAACAAAGCAGAAAAGGAAAAAATAACGTACTTAGAGTTTTTAAACCGGTTATTAAACTCTGAAATTAGTCAACGAATGGAAAAAGACAAAGAACGAAGGCAAAAGCATGCCAGGTTGCCGTTGAGTTACAATCTGGATTTGTATGATTTTACATCTGAAAATAGTATTAGTCAGCAAGAGCTTAAGCAACTCAGGGAGCTGAAGTGGTTAGAACAAAATTATAATGTGATTCTTATGGGTCCATCAGGAACCGGGAAAACATATATTGCTGCCGGACTTTGTTTTGATGCTGTGGATCAAGGCTACAGGGCGTACTTCCAAACGATGGAGTCTCTTGTTAAAGTTCTTAAAATGAAAGATATTACAAGGAATGCTGCAACTGAGTATAAACGTATTATGAACGCTCACCTACTCATTATTGACGATATAATGATGTTCCCTGTAACTCATGAAGATGCGGTAGCTTTCTTCAACTTAATTAACGAGCTACACGATAAAACATCGCTGGTAATTACAACTAATAAATCTCCAAAAGAATGGGCAGATGTTCTAAAAGACACTGTTTTAACAACAGCTATATTAGACAGAATATTATACCGTTGTGAAATTATAAAATTATCTGGAAAAAGTTATAGAATGCAAAATAGAAAAACTATTTTTGAAAAAGTAAAAAATAAAAATAATCAGGATGAAGTTATGTATTCTTGATTGCCGATTTTTATGTACCTCATATTACCGAAAGTTGTGTACTTTTCGTTTCTGGTAACACTCACTTGT
>JABMPI010000799.1 GCA_013203755.1 Bacteroidota bacterium | reverse complement strand
TTTTAGAAAAATACAATTATCAATCTAATTTAAATTGATAAGATATACCTGCTTTTATCCATCTGCCTGGTTGAACCACATTTCCAATATCGTTATAACTTAAATCGAAAATATTATTGACTGAAACAAAAAGATTCAACCTGGTCAACCCATAATTTACCTTAGCATCAAACAACCAGAATGGTTTGTAATCCACCTCGCTGCCATAGTTGTTCTCAACAAATTCGGTATACGCACCTTCTCTGTCCTGAAACGAAGCTTTTAAATCAATGGCAATATTTTTTGTAATAGATTGATTAATTGAGCCAACAAATTTATGTTTCAAATTATCTAATACATAGTTAGATATTATGTCTTGACTCTCTTTTTGAAGATTATTATTAAAATATGTAAAATTTAATTTATTTGGAAAATGCTTCCCAAATTGTTCCCGAAGATTAAAACCAACTTGCATCTCGGTTCCTAAACTATTTAATTGAGTTAGATTTTGTGGTTGCCAAACCTCGTCGCTTTCCATTTTTACCCAATCAATAATATCTTTGCCTTCACGATAAAATACTATGGCATGTCCCTGTAAAAAACCATGATTGACTTTTAATCCGCCTTCCACAGTTGCTGATTTCTCAGGTTTCAAATTAGGATTACCAATATTTGTAGGCCCGGAATAATACAAATCGGTAAAAGTTGGCATTCGCAAAGAGGTATTAAACGTAGAGAAAACTTTTATTTCTGAGGTGATATTATAACTCACATCAATTCCCGGAAAAATATTTATTCCCAAATCGCTGCCCGAAATAAAGTTGCTCATTAAACCAGCCGTTAAACTCCAGTTATTTAAATATACTGCGTGTTCTAAAAAAAATGAGGTAGTATTGCGAGAAGCCGACTTTGTAAATTCAGCACTTTCACCTGGAACTTTCTGTGGTGAATTCATCTCTTCACCCAAAACATTACTTAATATATTTTCTGAACGAAATTCAACGCCAAAAGCTGTTTTACCTAATTCCCATTGAATCCAGGAATTTAAATTTCCTCCATAAACATTTGTTAAATGGTAGTTGTGATTTTTGTACCACGATGCCGGATTGTCGCGAAACAGTTCAAAGCGGTCTTGATGACGTCGCCAATAAACTACCGGAGATAAATGTAATTTAGAATTCGACTCCCACTTTACAGAGGTCAGTAAGGTTTTAGTTTCTTCGTATTGGTTCGGATATTTTGGGGTGTAGAAACTGTTTGCCCCAAAACCTTTTTCTGATGCTCCCACCTGAAAACTAAGTTTCCCTTTTGTTGAATTCAGCTGATTTGAGTAGAAAAGATTTGAAATCCCAAAATCGGTATTATCTATATAACCGTTCGAACTTTTTCTGTTCAACGCAATTAAATGATTTACTTTTCCTGTTTTGAATGAACCGGAAAGATTGGAATTGAAAAAACCATAACTTCCGGCGCTCACATAAAAGTCGATTAAATTTTCGTGGGTTTGTTTGGTTACAATGTTTATAGCCCCCGAAAAAGCATTGGGGCCATAAATTCTTGCAGCAGGTCCTTCAAGAACTTCTATTCGTTCTACCTGACTTAAACTAATAGGAAGATTAAAATTGTGATGGCCTGTTTGTGGGTCGGTAATGTTTATACCGTTTAACAGGATTAACGTTTGGTCGAAAGTGCCTCCGCGTATACTAACATCGGCTTGCACTCCTTCCGCGCCGCGCTGTCGTACGTCCACTCCGGCAACATACTCCAACAATTCTTGAACACTCTGAGCCGGTGACGCCTCAATTTCCTTACTCTCAATAACGGATATTATCCGTGCCACCTGCGAATATAACGCCGGTGATCTTTGCGCACTAACCTCAATTTCATCGAGGTCGTATTGCATTTTAACTTCAGTGGTGTCTTGTTCAGTGGCAACCGAGATTGCAGGAGCTGAAATAAAATAAGCTACTGCCAAAACAGAAATTTTCACCGCCTGTTTCACCATAAGGAATAAAGAATAGTTCTTTCTTCCCCACTTTTTGAATGTTAAAATACTTTGCGCTTTCTGATTAAAACTATAATTCTTCATTATCGCAAATTTAAATGAGCGGCAAATATACTATTTGAAAATGATTCAGCTAATAAAATATCAATTTGTTCTATCTTTTAAAATATCTCTTAGACACTTGTTTGCGTGGGTTTTGCAAACAATGTTTCTTCAATATTGTTCAACCATACATAAAGAATATTTATACCGCATAGAAAAAATCAAATGATAAATGTCATAGAATACTTTCATTTCGTACAAGCAACCCTTATCTTTGTTTAGACAAAATAAAAATAACACATCATGACACAAGTTCAATTTAATAACGCACTTTTGGGCTTAAGCGATAAATTACATTATTACGCTTTAAGCCTAACTTCAAATTCTGAAAGAGCAAATGATCTTTTGCAAGAGACTCTTTTGAAGGCATTAACTTATCGTGACAAATTTACGCAGAATACTAATTTTAAAGCGTGGATTTACACAATCATGAAGAATACTTTTATTAACGACTACCGAAGAAATGTAAAAATTAAAAATACATTTGATGGTTCGAACAACGATTTTCACCTCATGTTTTCAAAAGATAAAGTTTATCCTTCTCCAGATTCATTTTATAGTACTAAAGAGATACACAAAAGTATTAATGCTTTAGAAAATGAATATAAAGTACCGTTTAATATGTTTTTAGATGGATACAAATACAAAGAGATTGCAGAAAAACTAGAATTACCATTGGGTACAGTAAAAAGTAGAATTTTCTTTACACGTAAAAAATTAGTAAAATCACTCCACGAATATTCGAGTAATTAGTCAAACCTTAAAAACACATCAGAGTGTTGATAATCAGTTGATAAACTCT
>JABMPI010000798.1 GCA_013203755.1 Bacteroidota bacterium | reverse complement strand
GTTCAAACTCAATGTCATTAAGTTAAGAAATCGGTTTGTATGAAAAATCATGCCGCTTTTTTTGAACTTTATTTTTTCTCGGAAAAAGTCTGCCTGGTCTGACAGAAGACACATTGTCAATAAATAATATGTGCAGTTTTTCAATTAAATTTGTTATATTTTTACGAAAATATAACAATATGCCAAAATTACGCATTTTTGCAAACGTTTGAGTCCAATTGATCTTATAGTTCAATTTAGCATGTTTATACTTTTGCTCTATTTTATTATGTATTGGAAACGCTAATATTGATGTTAAATTGCATGTGAATATATTAGCATAAAAATCTTGTTTTACTGCTTCAACATTTTTACCTGAAAAATTTTCTATTTCTATACGACTTTTTATAATCTTATAACTTTCTTCTACCGGCCATCTCTGATGATAAAGGTCTCTAAAAATTTCCACAGGATACAAATTTGTATCTATTAAAGACGTTATTAAGATTGTAGGGTTTTCATTATTTTCATTGTCGATACGAATCAACCTCAGTTTAATTGGATCAGTTGATAAACCTAATTCAACACATTTTGCTTTTGAACTTGCATTCATAGTAAGGTAAATAATTTGTTCTTGTAAACCTGTGGCTAAAAATTCATTTGTTATATTCCATTGGTTTAATGGCAATCTGGCACAGAAATCAGCATTTTTTTCATAAATAAGACGGAATAGCCAGAAGGCAGGATAGCCTCTATCTAGCAGTATTAAATCGCCAGCACTAATTAACTTAAAATGTCTTACCGCTAGATCACGTTCACCTACTGAACGGGCTTCTATAATAGCGTCAATACTCATATGGTTCAGTACATCAAAACATTGTGAGATCCTAGCCAATGGACAGCTTTCTCCCTGACGTGGGACTAATTCCCCGAAATATTCACGAACATCATCATTTTTAGGCACTTTAATCGTGCTTCCATCTACGGCTAACAAACGAAAACCATGCCATTTCCTTACATCATTGTTGTCATAAAAATGTTTAAGTGTCTTTTCGTTAAGTTCTATAAACGCACCATGTTTAAGTTTTTGTCGAGCTTGTGAAAAGGCACTAGCAGTCACTTCTCTCTTGAGTACATCTTCTTTATTAATTGTTTTATAAAAGATATCTAATTCATTCTGTAATGCAGAACGTAACATGTTCAATAAAAATATTAATACCGTTTGAAATGGTAGAGATCGCTTTCTTGTAAAATCAGAATGAGAACGTTTATGCTTATTAATAAAATCTTCAGAAAAAATTATTTTTTTTATAAAATTAATAGTTTTGGCACATGGCTCGCAAGGCATTTTCTGTGCCAATTGAAAGTTTTTTATTTAATTTCTTGTTCATCTTTTTCTCCCGATAAGTTTTAAAAAAAATATTATTTAAGACTGGATTGAACCTACATATTATACACGGTAAGTACTTGTAATACAACCACTTACCGTGTATAATTAAAAATTTTTTAATAAATATTACCTAAAGTAGTTTTATATTACTCGCTTTATTATTACCGAGTAATTTGGTTAAGAATCCACTGGCAATAACACGCATAGATTCACGACAAAATTATTCGATAATAACATGTACCTCACATTTTTATCGAATATTTGCGTCTTTTCTTAACTTAATGACATTGGGTTGATACCAATCCCATCATCTTTAACAGATATGGTTATACCAGATTCACGGGCTTCTGTCTTTAAATTAATTGTGCCTCCATCAGGTGATGTAATTGCATGTTCCGCGTTAGCGATAAGGTTTAATATTACCTGCTTAATCTGGTCTGAAACCACTTTGATCTGAGGTATATCAATAGCATAATCTTTTTCAATTTTAATATTTTTGCTTTTCAATTTTATTTTAGCAAGTAATAAGGTGTCGTCAATAGCTTCGTGAATGTCAAGCAGCTCACGTTTACCGGTTGATGGTCGATGAAAATCTCTTAATTTTTCGATGAGTGTTGACATCCTGTCGCATTCATTAATAGCCATATTGGTAAAATCACAAAGCTCTTTATTTTCATTAATCTTTTCTTTAATTATTTCCAAAACGTTTCGAATACCAAATATCGGATTGTTAAACTCATGGGCAATAGAGGCCGAAAGTTTGCCCGCAGCACTTAACTTCTCCGAATGTATTAGCTGGTCGTATGTAGATCGGAGCTCTTTTGTTCGCTCCTCAACCAGGTTTTCCAACTGTTCTTTATATTTTATTAATTCCCCTTCTGCTTTTTTACGTTCAGTAATATCTCGTAAAACAGCAGTGAATATTTTTTCCCCTTCTTCTTTAAGTTGAGAAATTGATGCTTCCGCAAAAAATTCATCCCCGTTTTTACGAATTCCTAATATCTCATCCTGCCTGTCTCCCATTTTTTTAGTTAATATATTTGATTTTGAAAATCCTTCAATCTCATCCTTATGTTTGGAGTGGAACCTTTCCGGTATAAGAGTTTCAAGAGGCCGTCCTAAAATTTCGGTAGCTTTATATCCAAAAATATCTTCAGCTCCTTTGTTGAAGATGACGATTTTCATTGATTGATCAACCGTGACAATTGCTTCTTCCGCAATATCAAGAATACCTGCAAACCTTCTTTCGCTTTTACGTAGCTTATCTTCAAAAAATTTGCGTGAAGTTATATCTTCCGCTACTTTAATAAAATGCGTAATCTCTGCGTTTGCATTCCTTATAGGTGAAACACTGGCAAACTCCCAATATAATTCTCCGCTTTTTTTACGGTGCAGAAATTCACCCCTCCATTCATTCCCGGAAGTTATGGTTTCCCACAACTGTTTAAATATATCAGACTGTTGTTGTTCGGATTTTAGAAATTTTGTAGTTTGTCCTATAACCTCACGCTCTGCGTAACCAGTGAGTTGGCAAAACTTGGGGTTTACATATTCGATTATACCTTTGGTATCGGTAATAAGAACCACACTCGGGCTTTGTTCCACTGCGGATGAAAGTTTCCTGACCTGTTCTTCACTTTGTTTACGTGCAGTAATATCTTTTGTGTAAATCCTGGCAACGTTAAAATCCGGGATTAAATGGATATTTTCTCCAAAGATAAGATATTTTATCTTTATTTCACGATACAGTTGTTCCTCTTTCTTCTCTTTTAAAACATTTAGAATGTCATCTATATCATGAGGAAGAAAAAGATTCAAATTTTCATCGCAACCCAGTCGTTTAAGTATATCAATAGCTGCCGGGTTAAAATATGTAACAATCCCGTTAGAATCAACTTCTAAAATCGGGTTAACATTTTGTTGCGGAAACGACGCTAAATGCTGTAGCCTTTTTTCCAGGTGTTTACGTTTAGTAATATCACGTACAACACCGACAGTCCCGATAAAATTGCTTTTTTTATTAGATCCAATGTTTTCATACAATCCGGTGCAATCAACTTCAACAATGACAGTTTCATCCTCTAATCCATTCAGTTCTCCAGTTACAGTGTTTTGTTTTTCCTTAGGAACAAAGTGAAGTTGCAGATCACGTGTTGTTCTATTACCTTGTCGTCTTTCGTCAAAAAGTTTCGGAGAATTTTCATTCCCTGTCACTTTACCTATGTATTTTTTTAACACTGCGGCACTACTGAATTTGTCACCCTCTTCCGGTAACAAAAGGGAACGGAAATGTTTTCCGATTAATTCGTCCGGCAAATATCCAAGGAGGTTGACTGCATTATTAATAAATGTAAAACGCCCTTTAGTGTCAATCTGGTAAATAATATCAGGAATCATCTGCACAATTATCTTAAACCTCTGCTCATTAATCCTGGCAATCTCTTCTGATAGCGCAATATCCTTTATCTTTGTTTCAAGCTGTTCATTAAGACTTTTTAAATCATTCTGCGTTGTTTTTAGTTCGTTATTTTTGTGTATGACGTTATCATAAGTGGAGATTAAGAATTGCAATATTTGATTTCTGTCAGCATTAACAGGGAAGTTTTCGCCGTCAATAGAGATTTCAATAGGATTTTGCGTCCCGTCACTCTCTTTATTTTTCTTCCAGGCTAATAATAATTTGATTTTGCTTAAAAGCTGTTTATGATCATATGGT
>JABMPI010000797.1 GCA_013203755.1 Bacteroidota bacterium | reverse complement strand
TTCTTTCTTTCTTTCTTTCTATATTTTCATATTTTTTACTGAGCACGTAGAATTATCTATCTTATAGATCCCATTCATCTTAAATTCTCAAAAATTATAAAAATATATAATTCATTTTATTGATTTATATTTACATAAATACTAAAAACAAGCCTTATGAAAAAAATAATAATCCTATTCATCTCAATTTTTATTTATTTCCAAGGATTCTCACAGGAAAAAGTTGTAAAAGAGGGTTGGAATTTTGGTGCACTTCCAGCCGTTTCGTTTAATACTGACCTTGGGCTTCAATATGGAGCTTTGGTGAATTTATACAATTATGGCGATGGAAGTCGTTATCCAAATTATAATCACTCGCTATATTTCGAGGTTTCGCGGTTTACAAAAGGGAGTGGTAATAACCGGTTTTATTACGATTCTGATAGATTAATTAAGGGACTGCAGACATCTTTTGATATTAGCTACCTTACGGATCAAGCCTACGATTTTTATGGATTTAATGGTTACGATGCAGTTGTTAATCCGGGTTGGATTGATGATGAAAGTACAGATTACCTGACCCGGATGTATTATAAATACGACCGTAAAATGTTTCGTTTTAAAGTTGATTTGCAAGGAAAACTTTCTGGCGAAAAATTGAGATGGGCTGCTGGAATTAATTTGTTGAATTTTAAAGTTGGAGCAGTTGATTTGGATAAGCTAAATAAAGGGAAGGAAGGCGATGATATTCTGCCGGAATTTGATGGATTGTATGAAAAATATCAAGATTGGGGAATTATTTCTGATAATGAAATGAATGGAGGTTTTGTTCCTATTGTTAAAGCAGGTTTGGTATTCGATACACGCGACAATCGCCCAAATCCAATGAAGGGTGTTTGGACTGAAGCCGTTTTGGTTGGTGCTCCTGAGTTTTTAGGTGGCGAAAGTTCATTCGCTAAAATTAGTTTGACACACCGGCAATATTTTACTATAATACCTAACGATCTTTCGTTCGTTTACCGGTTAGCATACCAATCTACCATTGGCGGACATGTGCCTTTTTATTATCAAAGCCAGGTAATTAATTCGGTAATGACAGGAGCAAAATCGGAAGGTCTTGGAGGAGCAAAATCGTTACGAGGAATCCGCCGGAACCGAATTGTTGGCGATGGTATATTTTATGGAAATGTTGAAGCGCGCTGGAAATTTGCTCGTTTTCAATTTATAAATAACAATTTTTATTTGGGATTAAATGGTTTTATGGATTTTGGGCAGGTAACAAAGAAGATCGATATAGGTCTTACTGAACAGTTGCCTGCAAACAACAAACAAGAGGATTATTTTGATGACCAAGCGGAACAAATGCACATTTCATACGGTGCAGGTTTACGAATTGTTATGAATCAGAATTTTATAATTGCTATTGATTATGGAATGGCAGCCAATGAACGAGATGGTGATTCAGGAATGTATATTGGACTGAATTATCTATTCTAGAGTTTATCCTTTTTCAATTTCAACGATAAAATTCAACATCACAACGAAAAAAATAGTTGCCCACTCAAATTTCATTTATGTTTGATTTGAAATTCAAAAATATAAAAATGAAAGCACGAAATTTTCCAATCATTTTAATTATTGCACTTTTTTTCTCGGGGTGCGTGGTATATTCTTTTTATCCGTTATATACTGAAAAGGATTTATTCCCGAATGATATTTTAACCGGGAATTGGATAGACGATGATGGTACCCAGTGGTATTTTGAACACACTTATCACGGTAAAAAATTTCCAGAAAATATAGATAGTACTTCATACCTTTTATTGTTGAAAGACAAAGATGGTCTGGAATCTGAATTTAGTGTTCATATTGTAAAATTGGGAGGGCATTATTTTTTAGACTTTTATTTAGAGGAGTTTTTAGACGATGATAATCTGGATTTGGCTTCCTTTCATATTATTCCTGTACATACATTTGCAAAACTTGTAGTTGAAGAAAATCAACTTAAAATTAACTGGTTCGACCAGAATTGGTTGGAGGATTTAATTAAAGAAAACAAAATAAGGATACATCACGAAAATAACGGAGATGTTGTATTACTAACATCTAAACCAAAAGAATTGCAAAAGTTTGTAACAAAATATGTAAATTCGGAGGAAGCTTTTAAAGATGGAATGGAAGCAATTTTAATACGGAAATAGTTGATTAGTCAATTCAAAATAGTTTTTATTCGGATATCGAAAGACAGAATATTTCAGCACATTATGTTTTGGTGTTTGTCGTTTGTAATTCTAATGAATGTTTTAAAAGTTTCAGCAGAAATAAAACGCATCGACTTAATTTATACAGCAATTTTTCATCTTCCCATTTTTCTAATTGTCTACTTGAATTTGAAAATACTCTTTCCCCTATTTCTTGAAAAGAGCAAATATTTCTTATACGGAGTTTTGGTTTTGGGAGCAGTCGTTTTAGGATCTGCTTTTTATATCATGTTATTTGATGGCTGGATTGATTATGTTTTTACCGGGTACTATTTTATTGCTTATTACGGTTTCTGGGATATTTCGCTCTATTTTGTAATTTATATTTTTCTAACCAGTTTGTTTCGACTCGCCCGTGGTTATTTCCAGTTGCAGGAAATTGAAAAAGAGAAAACAATATCTGAATTAAAAGCACTGAAATCGCAGATTAACCCTCACTTTTTATTTAATTCGTTAAATAGTATTTATAGTTTGGCAAGAAAAAAATCGGAGAGTGTTCCGGGTAAAATAATACAGTTGAGCGATTTAATGCGCCACATTATTTACGAGTCGGATATCGATTTTATTCCGCTTGAGAAAGAAGTGGAAATGGTAAGGAATTATATTGAATTGCAAAATCTTCGAACCGTAGAGAAAGACAAAATAAAGTTGGATGTTGTTGGAGAAATAGATGGAAAAAAGATAGCTCCTCTTTTGTTTCTTCCATTTGTGGAGAACAGTTTTAAACATGGTTTAAAGGGCGGAGGGAAAAATGTATTTGTTGACATTAAAATTGAAGTTTCGGGTAAAATATTAATTTTCGAGATTGAAAACAGTAAAGGAAAAACGACCGAAATAAATAATTCAAAATATAAAGGAATTGGTATTGAGAATGTACAAAAACGTTTGGATTTGATTTATCCGGGTTTGCATTTGTTGAAGATTTCGGATAAGGAGGAAACTTTTAAAGTGCTATTACAGGTGCAGTTGAAATAAAAAGGTATGCAATTAAATTGTCTTATAGTTGATGATGAACCGCTTTCGCAAGATGTGATTGTAGATTTTGTAAATGCCTGTCCGGAATTATACATGGTTGCGGTTTGTAAAGATGCCTTAGAAGCTGGCGAGTGGTTAAAGCAAGAGAAAATAGATCTTTTATTTTTAGATGTAAATATGCCAAAACTATCGGGAATTGGTTTTGTGAAAAGTTTAAAAGAACCGCCGTTATTTGTAATTGTAACCGCGTATCCTGAATATGCTATCGAAGGATTTGAAGTTGATGCCGTTGATTATTTGTTAAAACCCGTTTCGTTCGAACGATTTAGAACTGCTGTTAACCGTTCGCTTGAACGTTTTTTTGGAAAAGATGAATCGGAGGTTTCGAAGCATTTAATGGTTCGGGCAAACAAAAAGAGTTATAAAATTAATTTCGATGAGCTTTTGTATTTAGAGGCACAGGGCGATTATGTGCGTTTTGTAACCACCGAAAATTCTTTAATGGTGCATGGCACTTTAAAAGATTTTATATCTCAAATTCCTGAAAGTCTTTTTGAACGAATTCATAAATCGTATGTAATTTCACTCTCTAAAGTAGTTTACCTGGAAGGAAATAGCGTAAAGATTGGAGAGTATAAATTACCGGTGAGTTTAAGTTACAAGGAACAACTTCTAATAAAATTAGAAAACTAGTGTCAAGTCAAGCATGATCTTTCACTCCAAGCCTTGTTCTTTTCCGTTTTTGTTTTATGAAAAAAAATCACGTAACTACGGCTATTCTTACTTTTTTTCATTTCACAAAAAACAAAAAATAACTGCGGTTTAACCGTAATCTCATACTTGACTTAACACTAGATTTAATCTAATAAGAAAGGCGCAAATTAATTATTTGCGCCTTTCTTATATTTAAAATTTTGGATTAAAATTTATATCCAAAAGTAAATAGAATGTTTTGTCTTACGTTATTTATACTTGCCATTTGTGGGGCGGGATATAAATTGGATACCGGTGTTTGATAAGGTGAATCGAAATTATCCAGCACTGAATAACGGTATGCCACGTCAAAGAAAAATAATCCCGATTTGTATCCTAATCCACCAGAGTAAACATTTAAGTCTGAATTAGCATTGGGTTGAGAAGCACCAAATGCTTGCGAATTATATGCAGAACCATGCATTTCGTATCCACCACGCAAACTAAATGTATTACTTACTCTGTACTCACCACCAATTCTTAAGTTTCCCGAAGTTTTATAAGCTTCATTTATATCCAGATTTTCATCCGTAAAACTGTATCCGTCGCCGCCGTTGTGCAATTCTGTATTGGCGTAGTTAAGATAATCGTAGTCAATACTAATTAAGCCTTTTTTTGCAATTATAAATGCACCGCTAAAAGTGGCACGAAAAGGAGTTCTTAATCGATAGTCGTAGTTTGAAAGTGGCGATTCTTCGTTGTAATTTTCCGTGCTACCATCGTCATAAGTCACAGACGATTGCATTGAAGTTTCAAAAGAATCATGGAGTTTGTAAAATGTTGGGGTTTGCATTGAAATGCCTAACCTAATTTCATTAACTGGTTTGTAAATGGCACCAAACTTAAAGTTATTTCCATAACCATGAGTTGTTAGATGCGTATTAAAAGTAAGTTCATTAAAAAATGGAATGTTACCATTAACATCTTTCTCTAAAAGGTGTGTTGCTTCAGAGTAATAAATATCGGTAATTCCTACAGAAGCTCCTAAATACAATTTATGATTAAAATTCATTCCAATAGCCAGAGAGTATTCATCTATTGAACCACTTTTTGAAATACTTTTCCGCTGAGTTTGTCCATAACCGGCATCTTGTAAATCGTGCCAGTATTCATTATTATTTTCATCCTGCAGTAAAATATCAGTATCCCATGCTAATTGCTCGTAATAGTCGCTCCAAATTCCAGCATTGGCATTGTCGGCTATATAATCCATATACGAACCATCAACATTTCCACCCTGATAAATTGTATTGTTATTAAAATCTTTTAATCGATTATAACCAATACCAATGTTTATGCTAACAATTCCTGCTTCACTTATGTTTCTGGTTGGAATGGCAGAAACGTAACTTATATTGTTTAACGAAAATTTATAATCAGATCCCTCCATATTTGTTCCCCAATAGGAACTTTCAGTATTTGTTTGACTCGATAGGGGAGTTATTGTAAACTCTCCCGAACGGTATAATCCAAGTCCCGCTGGATTGATACTGGCCGAAGTAAAATCGCCTCCTAATGCCCCAAATGCATTACCCATTGCACCTGCGCGGGCTGTTCCCTGAACTTGAAATTGAGAATATCGTAAGGCATCAGCTAAACCTTGTGCATTTATTAAAAATGGAAGGAATAATGCAATAGCGAATAGTATAAAATATCTTTTCATGGCAAAAAGCTTTAATTTATTAATATCGAATTATTTGGTGACAGCTAATTATCTGCGACCCGATGAGGATGAACCTGAACGAGAACCTCCACTTGAACTTCCAGAACTACTTCCGCCGCCAGAGCTTCCACTGCTTCGTGAGCTACTTCCTGAATAAGAAGAACCGCTGCTGCTGCTTCTACTTCCGCTGCTACGAGAAGGGGAACTACTTGAATAGCTACTTGATTTAGTGGATGAAGAAGGAGCCCGGTATGTTCTGGATGAACTTCCAGTGCTAGAGCTTCTATTGTATGTCGAACTTGATCTGTACGATTTATTGTAACTGGAAGTTGTTTTTGGTTGCGAATAATTTGATTTTGTGCCATTCGACGTTGTTGAACTTGACGTAACTCTTGGCTTAGCATAATTCGTAGTCGTTCTCGTTGAACTACTTGGTCTGGTATAACTTCTACTTTGTGTATTTATTTCTGGCCTGACACTTTGAGATTGAACTGAATTACCACTTTTAGTGGTTGCCGAACGTGTATATGCTGAATTAGAAGTTCTTCTTTTTTCGGTTAATACATTTGCGTTTCTAGTCACAGATTTAGTTGAAGTACCATTTACTCCAGTAGATGTACGAACACCTGAACTAGAAGTATTTCTTCTCGATCCTGAATTTACATTTGATTCGTTTGCGCTTTTATTTCTACCAGAGGCACTTGCCGATACATTTGTAGTTGATCTTCTTCCATCGTTTCTAATAACATTGGTGTCGGTTGATCTCCTCTTTCCATACCTGTAATTGTCGGAATTACCATAATAGCTGTTGCCATAATTTCCTCCGTATCCATAATAGTTGTTGTAATATCCGTTTCCATAACCATATCCGTATCCCCCATAATTATAAGGGCTGTAATGTCCGTAGAAAGGCGAATAACCCCAGCCCCATCGACTGTGAGGAGAGTACATGTAACTTCCCATTCCCCAACCATACGAATAATAAGGATTATAATACATAGAAGAATATCCAAAACTGTAGTAAGGATCATATGCCCAACTATCCCAATAAAAAGGATCGTAGAAATATGGGTTGTGGAAACGCCTGATTCTATAAGCGTAATCTAATTCTTCGCCATCATAATAATTATTAACAACAGATTGAATTTCGTCGTCGTTATAATAAATTGTTGTGTCGCTGCCTTCCAACTCCATTTGATTCATGTTGTAGCTAAGCATATCGGCATCCTTTTCGGTACCATCAAAAATGTAATTATTCATTGTACTCGAACCATCATCATTCTTGTCAATTTGACTGATAATAAATGTTTCTCCAGACTTTTCCCGTACAGCTTCTTGTTCAGCTTCAACCACAATAATGGGTGGAGGAACATCTGCTGGATTGAAGTAAATGTCATCTGAATACGAGCTTGTTGTATAACTCCCAGTTGTACAGGCTCCCAGTATAAATACCAATGCTCCAATTAATGTTAATCTTGATTTCATAACTCGTCCTCCCTTATTTTAATGTCAATAATAATTACTTTATTTGTAAGCTCAAAATTTAAATTGATTTTAGCAAAATCTGTACCAAAAAAAACATATGGCTAAAGTTTTAACGTCACGTAACGAAAATTACTCTCAGTGGTACCAGGATCTGGTAATCAAAGCAGACCTTGCGGAAAATTCTGCAGTAAGAGGATGTATGGTAATTAAACCATACGGGTATGCAATTTGGGAGAAAATGCAAGCAGAATTAGATAGAATGTTCAAAGAAACCGGACATGAAAATGGATATTTCCCACTATTTATTCCAAAATCATTTTTCAGTAAAGAAGCAGCACATGTTGATGGTTTTGCAAAAGAGTGTGCAGTTGTAACACATTATCGTTTAAAAAACGATGAGGTAAATGGTGGAGTAATGGTTGATCCGGATGCAAAACTGGAAGAAGAATTGATTGTTCGACCTACATCGGAAACCATAATATGGAGCACCTTTAAAAATTGGATCCAGTCGTACCGAGATTTACCACTGTTAATTAATCAATGGGCAAATGTTGTTCGTTGGGAAATGCGTACTCGTTTATTCTTACGTACTACAGAATTTTTGTGGCAGGAAGGGCACACTGCCCACGCAACAAAAGCGGAGGCAATTGAGGAAACCGAGAAAATAATAAATTTATATGCCGACTTCGCCGAAAATTATATGGCAGTTCCGGTTATTAAAGGTTTAAAAACCGAAAGTGAACGTTTTGCAGGAGCACTCGATACTTATACCATTGAAGCTTTAATGCAAGATGGGAAAGCGTTGCAATCTGGAACATCACATTTTCTGGGGCAAAATTTTGCCAAAGCATTCGATGTAAAATTTGCCAGTAAAGAGGGAAAAGATGAATATGTTTGGGCAACTTCGTGGGGAGTTTCAACACGTTTGATGGGAGCTCTAATAATGGCACACTCAGATGATAACGGCTTGGTACTTCCTCCAAAACTGGCACCATTTCAAGTTGTAATTGTTCCTATTTACAAAAACGAGGAGCAGTTAGCTGCCATTACTGAAAAGGTAAATGAAGTTATTACCAAATTAAAAGCCAAAGGCATTTCGGTAAAATATGATAGTAGCGACAATCGGAAACCGGGTTGGAAATTTGCGCAATACGAATTAAAAGGTGTTCCGGTTCGTTTGGCCATTGGGCCACGCGACCTTGAAAATGGAACAGTGGAAGTTGCTCGCAGGGATACATTAACGAAAAATGTAACCGAAATTGAAGGTGTTGACCAATACATTGAAAATCTTTTGGAAGAAATTCAAACGAATATTTTCACCAAAGCTTTTGATTTCAGAAAAGAGAATACTACTAAAGTAGATACTTACAAGGAGTTTAAAACAACCGTTAAAAAGGGTGGTTTTGTTTTGGCTCATTGGGATGGAACTGCTGAAACAGAAGACAGAATAAAAAACGATACCAAAGCAACAATTCGCTGTTTACCTTTGGAATACGAAGAGGAAGAGGGAGTTTGTGTTTATTCAGGTAACCCTTCAAAACGAAGAGTTTTATTTGCATTGTCTTATTAATATATATTGAGGATTATTCCGCGACTTGGCAGGCTCAACATTTAAACTAAAAAAACAACGATTTATATAATTATCGTTGTTTTTTTTAGCTTAATATTTACCTGCATCGGTTGTCTTTAACGGATTTCAAGTTTTGTTAGTGTTGAAATTCTGTAACTATAAATAAAAAGTTATCCTGAATAGAAATTCGTCTATTATACATTAAACTGCCTCACTGGCAAGTAATCTGAGAGAGAAAATAATGGGTAAAATTAATGGTTAGTAAGGGTGAAAATCTGATTTTTACCACGGTACAAACGAAACCTTTTGGGATATAGAACCTTCTTCAGTATTAAAATAAACAAAATAAATTCCGGGCACATTTCCAGAAAGATCGATTTCTAAACGGGAGTCATCGATATTAGACATTTGTACTTCAACTTTTTGACCCAGCAAATTGTAAACAGCAACGTTTTCTATTTGAACTTTAGAATTTGCTTCCAAAATAATTTTAGTTTGTGTTGGGTTTGGAAAGACCTTAATTTCTATTGGCATTTCTACTTCAGGAATGTCGCTAATCGTATCATCAATATTACAAGCAACCAATTCGAAAACATTCACAACCGAATTATAACCCAAGTTTGCATCTTCAAAATTTTGCCAAATGTTATTCTGTTTGAAATAGAAGTAATTATCTGTATTTGCAGGACGTAAAGATTGATATACCACAAAAGTATCTTGTGGCTGCATATTACTCAATTCGAATCCTACAAAAAAAGTATCGGAGGGTTCTATAATTTCATTAAACCCTATAAAGTTCATAGCATCCTGCACAAGATCTTTGATAAAAATATTCTTTGAATAAATTATTGTTTCCGGTAAATCGGATCCATTGTAAACCTTTATAGTAATTTCACTATCAGTTGAAATGTTTCCGTCAAATATTTTTCCAACTCCCAACGAAATTCCAGAAAGTTGTTCATTCCCATAAATTGAAAACCGCTCCATAAACTCTGTAATTCCAACATTGTTAGTACCTCCCCAATATCCCGAAAATTTATCTGATTCAATTAATGAAATAATTTCATGAGTATCATCATCAGTAAGATTGGTAAAAGCATCGCAATAATTTTCACCCTCATTAAACTGTTTTCCATCTAAATATTCCACACTCGAATTTAAAGGATCTAACCAACATTTTAACTGTTTTGAAGAATCGGTCTTGTAGTCCCACGACAAAGCAAATCGTTCGAAATAATCGCGCACTGGATTGTTACAGGTGGCAAGCCCCCCGGTTAAGGTACCTATTACATTTTTATTGGTATTAAAAAGTGGTCCACCCGAAGATCCCACTTCTGTAACTCCCTGGTCCCACCTCAATATCTTAAGGAATCCATTTTTAGAATAATTCGAATTAAAATCAGAGATTACAGGAGCATCCACATCGATTGCAATTTTTTTAATATCCCCCTGTGGATGATGAATACTAATGGAGGAATCGGGCAAATTATTTGAATGATCCCAGCCCGCAAAATAAGGTCGGAATTCTGGTGGCGGAATAAAACTTAGCTCAGCCAATGCAAAATCCAGACTATCGAATTGTGCTTTCATTAATGCACCCGAAATTGAATTCAAAGGATCGCCATCTAAAGGTGCACAGTACGGGCTTTCATAATTAAATACGTAAACAGAAGTCTCTGCATATTCCCATTTATCGTAACAATGTGCTGCAGATAAAATATAAGGCAATTGGTTTTCGGCCGTGTTATTTACCAGGGTTCCAGTGCAAATTTCAACTCCATTTACAATCAATCTGCAAACTGAATTTTTAACCTCACTCCACTCACTTCCTAAATCACAGTTTATATCAATGTTACATGCGCCTGCAATTTCACCCAACGGACGACGTTCGTTATAGTCCAAAACCCCAACAAAATCATGATTAACCCTTGTTATCTCAAAATGTTTTTCGTTTAAATACTTAAAAGGAACTTCATATTGAACTGTTATTTCATCTCCTTTAACCGGTGAAACCGGAAATTTTCCTGATGTTTTATTGTTTAATGCCGTAAACGCACCCAGAATATAATTTTCCTTTTCACTATAAATATACAAACGAGCTTCTTTGGGTAGTTTGAAATTATCAAAAATAAGATTTATCGACTTGGCTCCTCTGGAATTAATCTTTAATTTCCAGCAATAATTACCACTGGTTGTTCTATACCATTTTCCTGAATTTTCGGTGGTTAGGCTAACTTCAAAAGCATGAGCAAACTTAAATGGTTTTAATTCAGGTTCATTTTCTTGCTCATAAATTGCACTTTTAATCAACATTAAATTATTTACAACCGGCATTCTAATTATCGGTATACTGGCGCTTTTTAACTGTGCAACTTCCAGTGGATAACCTCCCTGAGAGACTTGCCCCCAGCTATTTACTGAAAATAACAAACAAATAAAAATTGTAATTAGAATTGTGCGCATAGAAACTATTTTTGTCAAATATATCAATTTAATATTTATATAAATTAAACCAGTTTATTTATGAATTAATTAAACATAGTAATTATTTCAACAAAATATATAGTATTGATGTTTATAGTATTGAATTACAGTAAATACAAGTAAAATACATTTAACTTAAACTTTGTAAAAATGAGAAAAAGAAACTTTATCCCCAGAATTGTAATAATCTTATTGTTTGTTACTTCTGTTTCGTTTGCCAGTGAAAAACCAGCAAAAGGTAGTGCTACAGAATTGCCAGACAATGTAAAATCCATTATCGACAATAAATGTTTTGGTTGTCACAATACCGATT
>JABMPI010000796.1 GCA_013203755.1 Bacteroidota bacterium | reverse complement strand
GTTTCGGCTAATTTTCTACTTCGTTTCGACCTCACTTCCGACAAACGATATTCAGTGTCAACTGTTAGCACAAAAATAGTTTCGGGTTTCGAAAATCCGGTTGAAATAGAGTTGTATTTAGAGGGTGAACTGGAGCCGGGATTGCGGAAAATTCAAACAGAAATTATTGAGAAAATTGCGGTTCTAAATGCTTATTCATCAAAACCAATTCGGGTGCGTATTTTTGACCCTTACACAATTTCCAATACAGAAAAACAAGATAAGTTTATTGGCGATTTGGTTGATAAAGGTGTTACTCCGGTTAGTTTCAGAAGAAAAACGGAAAAAGGAGTAGTCACAAAATATATTTTTCCGGGAGCTGTTATTCGCTATGGAAATCGTGAAATGGCAGTGAATTTTCTGAAAAATAATCAGGATGTAAGTTATGAAATGAATTTTAATCATTCCCTTGAAACGGTTGAGTTTGAATTGGTAAATGCTTTTCAAAAACTAATTCGAACAAAAAAATCGACAGTAGGATTTTTACAGGGACACGGTGAAGCAAATCAGTACGAAGTTTCGGATTTGGCAGGTGCGATTTCATCCGATTTTAACATTGAATTGGTAACTGTTGACGACCTTGAAAAAAAATCGGTTGACATATTAATGATTGCAAATCCGCGAGAAGTTTTCGAAGAAAAATCAAAATTTATTATCGACCTGTTTATTATGAAGGGAGGGAAAGTGGTTTGGTTAATCGACCCTGTGCAAGTTAGTTTAGACAGTTTGTCCAGTGGTTATCAAACTTATTCATTTCCTCGTGATTTAAATTTAAGCGATCAGCTTTTTCGTTATGGAGTTCGCTTAAATTACGAATTGTTGCAAGATGTAAATTGCATTCAACTGCGGGTAAATACTGCTGCTCCTAATAATCCTCCAAAATGGACATTGCATCCCTGGTATTATTCGCCTTTGCTTACTCCAAACGATAATCACGCCATTAGCCGAAATTTGAATTGGGTAAAGGGTGAATTTGTCTCTTCAATTGATACTCTTTCTGGTAGTCCAAATATAAATAAGCAGGTAATTTTAGCCACATCACGAAATGCCAGAAAAGTAAAAGCGCCTTCGTCGGTTAGCCTTCAAAACATAAATAATCCTCCTGCAAGCGAACTTTTTACACAGTCGCATATTCCGGTTGGTGTAATTCTCGAAGGGGAATTTACTTCAGCATATAAAAATAGGATGGTAGAAAATTATGGTTTCTCATCGTCTTCGGTAATTGTCGAAAGTAAACCCACTAAAATGGTGGTAATTGCCGATGGTGGAATGATTACCAATCGGGTAGATTATTCTACCAATCCTCCGGGGATTGAGGAATTAGGTTACGACCGGGTTTCTCAACGAATTTTCGGAAATAAAGAATTTCTTATAAACACTATTTTTTATTTGAACGACAACCACGGAATTATGCAACTTCGGGGGCGAACCTTAAAAATGAGGTTGCTGGATAAAGTCGTTTTACGCGAAGAAAAAACATTCTGGCAATGGATAAATGTGCTGTTTCCGCTACTACTTGTCGCTCTTTTTGGCACTGTTTACAATGTAATTCGTCGGTATCGTTATGCTCGTGAGGGGTAATTCTTGTTAGGTTTTCCTGGTTTATAGTTTAACCGTTTTTACTGAAACAGAATGAATAAACCATTAAAAACAGAGGCTTGTATTTTGTAAACAATTTCTTAATAAGTATGTTATAAAATCCGGGTTTTCTGAATAGGTATATATTATTAAAGTTTGTATATTCGTGTACTCGGATTGATAATAAAATCCTCCCGTAAACCTAAGTTGGTTTTCACATTTTGAAAAATAAAATATAAAAGAATATCATATGAAATTTGTTGTTTCAAGTACCGAATTATTGAGTCATTTGTCTGCTTTAAGTAAGGTGATTAGCAGTAAAAGTACCATGCCAATTTTGGATAATTTTTTGTTTCAGCTTACCGAAACTGATTTGACAATTACTGCTTCAGATCTCGAATCGACTTTAATTACAAATCTTTCGTTGGATAATATTGAAGGGGAAGGTGCAATTGCTGTTCCTGCAAAACTGGTTCTCGATTCATTAAAAGAATTTCCTGAACAGCCACTTACTTTTCATATCGATAGCGATTCGTACAATATTGAAATTTTTTCAGACAATGGAAAATTCAGTATAATGGGGCAAAATGCTGAGGATTTTCCTGAGCAACCAAAGTTGAATGAAGAGGGAACTGCGTCGATAGATATAAACCATGTTGTGTTGCAAAAAGGAATTGAAAAAACACTTTTTGCTACAGCCGACGATGAATTGAGACCGGTTATGAATGGTATTTTTGTTGAACTCACGCCTGATTATATGAGTTTTGTTGCATCGGATGCACACAAGTTGGTGCGCTACCGCAGAACCGATGCAAAAGCAGAATTTGAATCGTCGTTTATATTGCCTAAAAAACCTGCCAGTTTATTGAAAAACTTGCTTCCTAAAGAGGAGTTTGACGTAAAAGTGGAGTTCGACGATAAAAATGCATTTATTACTTTAAGCAATTATAAATTGGTTTGTCGGTTGGTTGAAGGAAATTATCCAAGTTACAACTCGGTAATTCCTACTAGCAACCCAAATAAAATGGGTATTGACCGATTGAATTTTTTGAACACAGTGAAACGTGTTTCTGTATTTTCTAACCAGGCAAGTAATCTGGTGAAATTGAATATTAACGACAACCAATTGGTCGTGTCGGCACAAGATATTGATTTCTCCATTTCGGCTGTTGAACGTTTGAATTGCGAGTACGAAGGCGATGAAATTGAAATTGGTTTCAAATCCACTTTCTTACAAGAAATTCTCACCAACATTTCAACTGCTGATGTTATGGTGGAAATGAGCGACCCAACCCGCGCAGGGCTTTTACTCCCGGTTAGTACGAATGATGAAGATGAGGATATGTTAATGTTACTGATGCCGATGATGATTAATGCATAAAATTTTAATAAGATAACTTTAAAAGGTATCCGAAGAATCATATTTTAAAACGATTTTAGGATACCTTTTCTTTTAAATAAAAACCATGCTACTTCAATTAAAAAATCCGATTGTTTTTCTCGATTTGGAAACTACGGGAATAAATATTGCCACAGATAGAATCGTAGAAATTGCACTTATAAAAGTTCTTGTTAATGGAACTGAAGAGGAAAAACAGTTGCGCATAAATCCTGAAATGCCTATTCCGTTGGAGACGTCGCTAATTCATGGAATTTATGCTGAGGACATAAAAGATGCGCCTACTTTTAAAGAGGTTGCAAAAACATTGGCGAAATTTATTGAGGGCTGCGATTTGGGAGGATTTAATTCCAATCGATTTGACATTCCTTTATTGGCAGAAGAATTTTTACGTGCTGATATTGATATAGATTTCAAAAAACACAAATTTATTGATGTGCAGGCTATTTTTCATAAAATGGAAAAACGCACGCTGACAGCTGCCTACAAGTTTTATTGTAAGGAGGAGTTGGTGAATGCACACAGCGCAATGGCAGATACAAAAGCAACATACGAAGTTTTAAAAGCGCAGTTAGATCATTATCAGGGTGTGGCATTCGAAGATGCAAAAGGAGTGAAGACAGAACCCATTGTAAATGATATTGATAAGTTGAGTGAGTTTTCGTCGTTTACCAAAAATGTTGATTTTGTGGGACGCATTGTTTATGATGAAAATGGTGTTGAGACTTTTAATTTTGGTAAAAACAAAGGTGTGCCGGTTGAAAAGGTATTTCGCGAACAGCCCGGTTATTACGGTTGGATGATGAATAGTGAATTTCCATTATACACAAAAAAAGTACTCACCCGTTTGAAATTAAAAATGATGAGTAAATAGCTAGCAGCCAGAAGCTAGCAGCTAAAAGCTTTTTGTATGAAGATTATTTGCATTGGTAGAAATTACGTAGCGCATATTCAGGAGTTGAAAAATGAGATGCCGGAGGAGCCCATCTTTTTTATGAAACCCGATTCGGCATTACTAAGGAATAACGATCCGTTTTATATTCCCGACTGGACAAACGAAGTACATCACGAAATTGAATTGGTTTTAAAAATTAACCGAATTGGAAAAAACATAGAAAAACGGTTTGCGCACCGTTATTTCGATGAAGTTGGCCTGGGAATAGATTTTACAGCTCGCGATGTTCAGAATAAGTTGAAAGCAAAAGGATTGCCGTGGGAGAAAGCAAAAGCATTTGATAAAGCTGCTGTGCTTAGTAACACCTTTGTAGCCAAATCTGACTTTGCTAATCCCAAAGCTATTCCGTTTAAATTAGATATTAATGGTTCGCTGGTTCAAAGTGGAAACTCGGAATTAATGATGTTTGATTTTGAAGAGGTAATATCACATGTTTCGAAATATGTGACTTTAAAAATGGGTGATTTAATTTATACCGGAACTCCGGCAGGAGTAGGGGCTGTAAAAATTGGCGATCATTTAGAAGGTTATTTGGAGGATAGAAAGCTGCTTGATTTTATGATAAAGTAATAAGCAGCTGTCTTTGTTGTTTGCTTGTCTGTTTATGGAAAAAATTTACAATTCCATAGTAGCTGTAGTCTTGTAACAATAATAAAATGAAAACAAAAAAACTTGATAACAATGAATAATTCCGGCCACGATTTTGAATTAGAATTACAAGTTCGCGATTATGAATGCGACATTCAGGGGATTGTAAATAATTCGGTTTATCAGAATTATTTAGAACATTGTCGTCATAAATTTTTGAATTTTGCGGGTTTGGATTTCGCACAATTGCACAACGATGGAATTGATGCCGTGGTAATAAAAGCCGAATTGGATTATAAATTTCCACTTCGTCCGGGTGATGATTTTTTAATTCGCGTAAAAATGAAAAAACACGGACGATTGCGCATTATTTTCGATCAGCAAATAATCCGAAAAGCCGATGAAAAATTAATGGTAAACGCACGGATTACAGCTGTACTTACCCGAAATAATCGTCCCATTTCTCCTGAGATTTTGGTTGAGAAGTTTCTGAAAGCCGGAATTGTAATGGAGGAGATTTAGTTTTGTAGGAGTATTTGATCTGAAAGTTTTTATCAGTATGTAATTTTTGGGCTTAGGGAAGTTTCTCTCAAAATAATATTTCCTCATCAATTCGAAATTCCTCAGTAACTACACCCTTTGTTTTCAAAGCCGATTTAAAACCTTCATTCATCATTCTTCCAGCTCGCAGAGGGAATTCTAATAGTGCAGGGAAACTTGATTTATCTTTAGGTTCATTAAAGAATTTTATACAACTATTTACATTCGATGAAAGATAAATTCGACATGCCATTGGACGTGCTTCATAAGCAATGCAAGCTCCATTTTTCAACAGTGGGCACGGTTGTTTAGAATTGAGAATTTCAGATTCTTGTAGATTGGAGAGTTTTTGTTGGTTTTTATTGGCGCGGGTTTGTATTTCTGTTTGTTCCTTTTTAGTAAATTTTTCTTTTATAAAAGTATTTAAAAACTGCATTTCGTAATCGAGAGCATAAACAGGTTGGAAGCAACAATACTCACAC
>JABMPI010000795.1 GCA_013203755.1 Bacteroidota bacterium | reverse complement strand
ATCCATAGACATTTTGAAAGAAAAAGATTGGAAAATTTCGGAACAGAATATTTATGATGGTTTAAAATCTGTTCAAAAAAATACGGGATTATTGGGGCGCTGGCAAATAATAGGTAATAATCCTCAAATTATTTGTGATACCGGACACAATGAAGACGGAATAAAAGCTGTAGTAGCACAGATTGATAACATGGCTTTTAAGTCGCTTCATTTTATTTTTGGAACGGTGGGAGACAAGAATCCAGAGCCAATTTTGAAGCTTTTACCCAAAAATGCAAGATACTATTTTGTTAGAGCTAACATTGAACGGGCTCTGGATGAAAAAGAATTGAAGGGAAAAGCGGTAGCTTTTGGCCTTGAAGGAGCGTGCTACTCTTCTGTATTGGAGGCATTTAAAGTGGCCAAGAAAAATGCTGATAAACACGACTTGATATTTGTTGGAGGAAGTACTTTTGTAGTGGCTGAAATTTTATTGTGATTTTTTTATTTTTTTGTTTGCAGAACTAAAAATAGGTTTTATATTTGCAGCGCCTTACAGGAAAATGAGGCACGTTCAGAAACATTTATTATATTTTGGGAGCTTAGCTCAGTTGGTTCAGAGCACCTGGTTTACACCCAGGGGGTCACTGGTTCGAATCCAGTAGTTCCCACAAAAGGATAACGAAAGTTATCCTTTTTTTTTGTTCAATTTTTGGCTTAGTTGATGTGAAATATCTCGATTACTTATGGAAGTTCAATGGTTCAAAGCGTGTGGGTCTTATTTCTATAGCCAGTTTATGGATTTTGTGTGGGGATTAAGTATCACATTTAATATATTTCTAACAAAAAATAAATTGTTACAAGGTTTGGCAAATAATAATTTGCTAAATCTCCAACACCGAATTAAAACTCACACTTGCTCCCTGATATTCAAAAAGAGTAATCCACAATTGTTCCGAGAGATTTATTTTTTCATCGTTTGCAGATGTTCGGGTGGTAATAATATGAATTTCAAATTCGCTTAAATCGGGGAGGGCAGGGCCGTTTTTTGAAAGTTGTTCAAGAGTTGATTCCGGGTCTGAAATCATTTTCTCTATTTTACTTTTCCAGTTTGCTCCATAAAAACTAAATAAATTGCTATTCTCAAGCATGTCGGAATAAATAATGAGGTATTTTTGGTCTGCTTCGGATTTTTTCATTTTAATAAGTTCGCGCGTAACTTTTTGGTAAATTTTTGAGGCATCGGTTCCCCAGTTGGCAGAATTAAGCAATTGTGAAAAGGAATTTTCTAATTCAGCATAAAACTTATCCACTTCGTCTTTCCGGTTTAATGGATTTTCTCCCATCAAACCCGTTTCTCCGGTTGTAATTTTTACCGTTTTCGATTTTGAATCTGAAACTTCATTAATCAAGGAAAATTTTATTTCACCTCCCGAAAAGCCACCACTGTTTTTGTCGAGCTGCATTAGTTTTAAATATTTGGGTAGGTTTTCTGACACAAAACTCTCATCCTGAAATTTCTCGTCGGTAACATCAATTAATACACAAATTTGGGTGGTAGTTGCTACTTCGTTTTTGCAAGAAGCCAGCAAAATAGTAAGAAGCAAGAATAGAATCCCTGGCGTTCGAAACATCATAATTCTCTGTTTTCAATTTTACTTATTTCTTTAACATCAACGAAATAACCATCCAGATTAGGAACCAGTTCTCCCCACGATTTAGGTTGCATGTGATTATTTCGATAGGTGAGATTTGTGTCTCGGTAATTGTAAATAGCCTCTTTAAAGTGGCTGTTTATTTTTCGTTCCATTCCTAAACAAAAAGCTAAAACTTTATTGTAGTTACCGGCAATTTCGGTTTTTTTGGTTTTCAGCTCTTGCAAGCGGTTTTTCAATCCGTCGGTTTTGGTTGTATAATCTTTCTGAATTTGTTTGCGTTGCGAGTCGAAATTATCTTTTTCAATAGCACGTTTGTCGCTTACTTCTTTTTGCAATTTTGTGTATATTTCCTCTTCTGCATGATATTTTCGAAATACTTCAGAAAATTCTAAACTGCTGTCGTGTGCAAAAAAGGAGGCAACCGTTCCAACCATAAACAAAATAATTCCGATGATAAAAAATGTCCATCGGTCGAGGAGTAATTGTTCTTCGGGAACTCCAAGTTCACCCAAATAATTTGTACGTAGTAGTGCAGTAAAATAACTAATTGTTGTTACGGTTAACACCAGCACTATAAAAATAACGGGGTAGATTCCGCGCTCTTTTATCTGCTTTAATATTTTGCCGGCAGCGTGTGCCAAAAATGGAAGCGTAATAACCAAAACACTTGCCATAATTAGTGTTAGCAGCGGGGTTTCGCGAAACGAAACAAATACCTGGTTGTTTAATGGAAACTCGGCAATTCCAATTCCAAACAGTAATAAAATGTATGCCCAATATGGTTTAAACTGAATATTCAACTCTTGCCGTTTGTGGTTGCCTGAAACTTCTTCCCAACGACTATTTATTTTGTCGAATCGTTTTTTAGCCACCTGAAAATGCGGTGTATTCTCGATGTCTTTTACCAAATCTAAATGATTTGTGTTTAACTCTTCCAGTTTCCTATTTTTCTCGGTTTCCGCTTCAGCGAGAAGTTCTTTAATTTTATCTTCGCTTAGTTCCTTTAATTCCTGATTGACTGGTTTGTAATTTTTTTCATGCAAGTCGTCTAAAACTTGTTGTCCGTTTTGGTAAAGTGCTTCAACTTCGGCTTGATATTTATTTCTAATTTCGTGTTCAATTGGTGTAATAAAATTGTCGTCAATCGAAGGTAGATTTCGTTTACCATCTTCTTCACCTTTTTCTTTGCTTTGTTTTAGCCGATTTTGGTGGTTTTCAGCAAGCTTGTTTTCCAGTTTGATCTGGTATTCTTTTAAAAAAAATTCTGCTT
>JABMPI010000794.1 GCA_013203755.1 Bacteroidota bacterium | reverse complement strand
CAAGCCAATCCCCAAGGGGCACTAACCCGTCCCCTACTTTCACGGTGTAATCCCCAAGGGGCGCAAGTCAATCCCCAGGAGCACAATACCATCCCCTTGAGGCACAGAGCCATCCCCTGTTTTCGCAGAGCAATCCCCAAGGGGCGCAAGACTAAAAAACGGGGGCTAAAGCAATTTATGTTACTATGCGTTGCACTTTTGTACCCGCTAGCTCAGATTAGCAATCAGGAGTGCACCCCGATAGAGTTGAAAATGTTACAGCTTAAAACATTTGTTTCAGCCTCTGGCTGAGATACGAATTACAAATTCGCAGCAGCGAGGTTTTTAACTACAATCAAAAAACAAACCCACACAAAAAATGCAGTAGGAAACAAAATCCTACTGCATTTTACTTAGTGTCAGCAAGAAAACTACCTATGTTTTAAGTCTTTGATAAGAAAGTGTCAAAGACAAGGCTTTCGAAGTTTTTGAAATCAAGGAGTCCGTCAGCCGACGGATGACTGTTTCAAAAATGAAAGTAACGCAGTATTTGGCATTTTCTGGCAAAGACTACTTATGCGTCAAATTGATCAGACTTCACTCCATAAAATATAAAGCACAAAAAAGCCGGCTATTAACCGGCTTCTCCCTAATCTCTTAAAAACTTCTATTTATTTTTATGAACCATATTTTTATAAATCTTCTCAGGTTTTTGAATTGCCCGAACCACCAGAAATACCCCAAACAGAATAAATGGAACACTTAACCACTGTCCCATATTTAAAGCCATTTCAGACTCGAAAGCTTCCTGATTTTCTTTTATAAATTCAATAAGAAAACGAGAACTAAACATCAATACAAAAAAAGTTCCCAGTAATAATCCCGGTTTGTTTTTCGAATTGGTGCGCCAATATAAAAACATCAGAATTCCAAAAGTCAGCAAATAAGCCAAAGCTTCGTACAGCTGTGTTGGATGTTTGGCAACCACTTCACCATTTCTTTCAAAAATAATTCCCCATGGAAGTGAGGTTTCAAAACCATAAATTTCAGAATTCATTAAATTACCAAAGCGTATAAAAGCAGTAACCAAAGCGGTAGGAACTAAAATCCTATCTAATGCCCAAACCATGGAACGTTTAGTAACTAATTTTGAATGAATATACAACGCAATTAAAATCCCGAATGCTCCGCCATGACTTGCTAATCCACCGTGCCAAACTTTAAATATTTCGGAAGGATTTTGTGAATAATAATCCCAGCCGTAAAAGAAAACATGTCCAAGGCGAGCACCTACAATTGTTGCAATAATGATGTAAAAGAAAAGACTGTCAATCCATTTTTGGTCAACATTCTCCGACTTTAGTATTTTTTCGGCAACGTAATAGCCCGACAAAAAACCGGCAGCAAAGAGTAATCCGTACCATCGAATAGACAAAGGTCCTAAATGAAAAATTTCAGGATTTACATTCCAATGAATAAAATTCAAAATATCTATCATAATTTATTTTGTTTCAGAAATTATTTTTATGCGCCACCTCTTCCGTGGCACTGTTTGAACTTTTTCCCACTTCCACACGGACAAGGTTCGTTACGCCCTACCCTCTTCTCTACCGTTACCGGCTGAGGCTTCGAACGTTCCTGCGTGTTGGTATTTGCACCCTCCATTGCATTTCCTGAACCCGGAAGCTCCGATTTCTGCGTTTTATAACGACTCATATCCGTACGTTTCCTGGCCGCTGCTTCGCGAATCTGGTCTGGGTTTTGAGTTGGAATTTGCCCTTTCATTAAGGTAGAAACCACATCTTTATTTACTTTGGTTACCAACACTTTAAACAAGTTAAACGACTCAAATTTGTAAATTAGCAGTGGGTCTTTTTGTTCGTAAGTTGCATTTTGTACCGACTGTTTCAAATCATCCATTTCGCGCAATTGCTCTTTCCACGCTTCGTCGATTGTATTTAAAACGATCTGCTTTTGGTACGATTTTGCCAGCTCTTTTCCATTGTTCTCGTAAGCTTTTTCAAGATTACAAACAATCTGAAAAACTCTTTTTCCATCGGTTATCGGAACAACAATATTTTTATAAACCTCTTTTTTAGTTTCGTATACATTTTTAATTACAGGAAACGCCTGTTTCGAAATGGTCTCTACTTTTCGTTTGTAACCATCAATCATTTTCTCGTAAATGCGTTGAGAAACTTCCTCTGCATTTAGTTTTTGAAAATCTACTTCCGCAACCGGCGATTCCAGCGAAAGCAAACGCAAAAGTTCTATGTTAAAATCTTCGAACTGGTCTGAGCCATGATATTCATTTACCAACTCTTCAACCGAATCGTACATCATGTTTAATACATCCACTTCCAAACGTTCGCCAAACAGCGCATGTTTACGTTTTTTGTAAATCACCTCGCGTTGCGAATTCATAACATCATCGTACTCCAACAATCGTTTCCTAATTCCAAAGTTATTCTCTTCAACTTTTTTCTGCGCGCGTTCTATCGATTTTGAGATCATAGAGTGTTGAATTACTTCACCCTCCTCTAATCCCAGCTTATCCATTACTCCGGTAATTCTATCGGAGCCAAACAAACGCATTAAATTATCTTCTAATGACACATAGAACTGAGAAGAACCCGGGTCTCCCTGTCTACCGGCGCGACCTCGCAACTGTCTGTCTACACGACGAGAATCGTGACGCTCGGTACCAATAATTGCCAAACCTCCTGCTTTTATCACTTCTTCAGAAAGTTTAATGTCGGTACCACGACCGGCCATGTTTGTTGCAATAGTAACTCCTCCCGAATGACCAGCTTCGGCTACAATATCTGCTTCTCTGGCATGTAATTTCGCATTCAAAACATTGTGTTTAATGCCTTTCATTTTAAGCATTCGGCTCAGTAACTCCGAAATCTCAACCGAAGTTGTACCCACCAAAACAGGACGTCCGGCTTTATTCAGATGTACAATTTCGTCGCTTACTGCATTATATTTTTCTCGTTTGGTTTTAAAAACCATGTCTTCTCTATCGTCGCGAACAATTGGACGATTGGTTGGAATTACAACCACTTCTAATTTGTAGATATCCCACAATTCTCCTGCTTCCGTTTCCGCAGTTCCGGTCATACCAGACAACTTGTGGTACATTCTAAAATAATTCTGCAAGGTAACTGTTGCAAAAGTTTGCGTTGCCGCTTCAACTTTCACCTGCTCTTTTGCTTCAATTGCCTGGTGCAATCCATCGGAATACCGACGACCTTCCATTATACGACCAGTTTGTTCGTCAACAATCTTTACTTTATTGTCGATAACCACATACTCCACATCTTTTTCGAACATGGTGTACGCTTTAAACAACTGGTTAATTGTATGAACGCGTTCCGATTTAATTGAATAGTCGAGTAAAAGTTTGTCTTTATCTGCCTGAATTTCATCTTGCGGGCGATCAGAATTTTCTAAATCTGCCATTTTTCCACCCATGTCTGGCAAAATAAAAAATTCACTATCATCGAAACCGGCAGAAATCAAATCGATTCCTTTATCTGTTAATTCAACCGAATTTTGTTTTTCTTCAATAATAAAATAAAGCGGGTCGGTAACAAGATGCATATTTTTACTGTTCTCCTGCATGTACAGGTTCTCAGTTTTTTGCATAATTGAACGCATTCCCTCTTCACTTAAAAACTTAATTATCGATTTATTCTTGGGTAAACCTTTATTGGCACGAAGAAGCAGTAAACCACCTTCTTTTTTCTCATCAGATGTGGCATCCGACTTTGTTAAAAGTTTTTTAGCATCGATAAAAATACGATTCACTAATTCGCGCTGCACTTTGTACAACTTTTCAACATATCCTTTTAATTCCTCAAATTGCTGGTCGTCGCCTCTTGGTACAGGGCCCGAAATAATTAACGGAGTACGGGCATCGTCAACTAAAACCGAGTCTACCTCATCTACAATTGCGTAATGATGTTTGCGCTGAACCAAATCCTCGGGATTAATGGCCATGTTATCGCGCAGGTAATCAAAACCAAATTCATTATTGGTACCAAAGGTAATATCGGCGTTGTATGCTTTTCTGCGAGCTTCAGAATTCGGTTGATGTTTATCGATACAATCAACAGAAAGTCCGTGGAACTCATAAATGGGCCCCATCCACTCCGCATCACGTTTCGACAGATAATCGTTAACCGTAACAATATGTACACCGCGGCGTGCCAAAGCATTTAAAAATACAGGCAAAGTTGCGACCAAAGTTTTACCTTCACCAGTTCCCATCTCGGCAATATTTCCCTGATGCAAAACAATACCTCCAATTAGCTGAACATCGTAATGAATCATGTTCCAGGTAATTTCTGCACCTCCGGCTAACCACTTGTTTTTCCAGATTGCTTTGTCTCCGCTAATAACAATACTATCGCGTGTTGTAGCTAAATTTTTGTCGAAGTCATTCGCTATTACTTCAACAGTCTCATTATCGCAGAAACGTTTTGCAGTTTCCTTAACAACTGCAAAAGCTGCAGGCAGAATTTCAATTAAAACCTCTTCTATTTTTTCTTTGATCAGCTCTTCCAGCTTATCAATTTTCTCGTACAATTTTTCGGCCTCCTGAATTTCTGCTACTTCAATCTCTTTTTTGAGTTGAGCAATTTCATCATTTTCAGGCTTAATACGTTCGGTAATACTATTTTTTAACTTCTCCGATTCTTCTCGCAATCCGTCATTCGAAAGTTGTATTATTCGGTTGTATTCCTCCTTTATTTTCTCAACAATTGGAGCAACTTCTTTTATATCTCTTTCCTACTTATTTCCGAGAATTTTTCCAAGTACTTTGGTAATAAACGCCATTTCTAAAATTAATTTATTCAATAAATAAAACCAGTGCAAATGTAATTAATTGTACAGGCTAAAAAAACTATAGATTTACTTTTATAATAATTGTGCCAATAATAACAAATAGAGGATATTCAGCCATTTTTACAGAATTATAGCTAACAAAATGACAATAAGTGAAAGCCAAATAAACAGTTTGACAAAAATCACATCCTAATTTTCATTATAAGTAATGGAAATAATTTATTGTCGTATTCCTCACCCCCAATCCGCCAACTGGCGGAGCAATTGCCACTTGCAATTAGCGTATATTACATGGGGCGAAAAGTCTCCGTCGGCTGACGGAGATTTAGGCGTAAAAATACAAATGCGATATTATATTGTTTTCCATACTTATCTAAATAATCCCTCCACTAATCACCAAACATATTTATACTATTTTTAGTTAGTTTTGCGGAAAATATTCAATAAATGGCCGAGTTATATAAAACATGTTTTGTTTGTAAAAATAGTGTTACAACTAAAAATTCAGAGTTTAATACGGCCGTAAATCTTCGCGTTTGCAAAAATTGTAAAGGCACAAATAAAGAGAAAGAAACGGAGATAGAATACCTGGACAGTCTGGCCGATGGTTTTGTTTGTGGGTGTATATAAACAAAAAAACCACGGAATAACCGTGGTTCTAAATACTTTTGTTTTCTGTTTCTGTTTTCTATTTACCCAACAATCTTAGTTTAGAAGATGGGTATATCCGTCGTTAATTAAGTCTGGCAAATAACTTGCAATTAAACCCATTGCTTTTTCATCGTCAACTTTATTTGGGGTAATTATTTGTTGTCTTTTCATCTCTTCCTGACTAATTACTGCTTTACTAATTTTTTTAGGAACATTGCTCCAGGATCTTCTAACCTCTTTTGTTCCGAATCCTGCAGCTGTAGAAGCATAACTAACTTCAAAAAATTTCGAATGAACTACGTATTCTGTTCCTTCTACGGTTTTTCTTTTTACAACTGTTACAGGAGATTCCTGGTTACTGTAGCTTAAAGTCCAAATTGCTTTGGCATTTCCTACATAAAGATCTTCAACCACTGCAACTTCATACTCGCTAAATTCGGTTCTTAAACCTGTTGCATTTGCAGAAATTGATACCACAAAAAGGCAAACTACTAATGCTGATAATAAACTTAATTTTTTCATGACTTAGAATTTTGTTCGTTAAATATATTGTTTCCTGTTTTCAAAATATATGTACTCAGAAGACGAACAAATTACAGTTTCGTTACACCAGAAACCACGTTTAAAGACAAAGAGGTATTTATTATCGACAAACTGTTAATTAGTCAAACCTTAAAAAGCCAGATATTTTGAGGGTTTAATTTTTGGAAAAATAATAGTTTGCAAAAATTAATAATTTGAAATAGGTCAAAAAGAATTTGCTCTTTAATTCTAT
>JABMPI010000080.1 GCA_013203755.1 Bacteroidota bacterium | reverse complement strand
GATTTAGACATTCGGGGAGCTGGAAATATGTTGGGTGCCGAGCAGAGTGGTTTTATTGCCGACATTGGTTTCGAAACCTACCACCGCATTTTAAATGAGGCAATTCAAGAACTAAAACAGGGGGAGTTCAAAGGTGTTTTCGAAGAGGACGACGGACAACAAACACAAGCATTTTTAAATGTGAAATTTGTAAACGACTGCCAGATTGATACCGATTTAGAATTACTTTTTGCTGATAATTACATTCCGGGAACATCGGAAAGGATGCTGTTGTACCGCGAATTAGATAACATTGAAAACGAAGACCAGTTACACGTTTATAGAACCGGATTAATCGACCGTTTTGGAAAATTACCTCGCGAAAGCAGGGAGCTTCTGGAAGTTGTTCAACTGCGTTGGAAAGCCATAGAACTGGGTATCGAAAAAATATTTCTCAAAAACAAAAGTATGATTTGCCATTTTGTGGCCGACCCAAAATCGAAATTCTATCAAACACCCGAATTTATAAAAATCGTACAATTTGTTCAACAGAGTAAAAATGGTGGTAAAATGCGCGAGAAAAACATGAAACTTACGCTTACTTTTCCAAATATCCCGAATGTGGAAACCGCAGATTATATTCTAAAAGAAGTGCTGGAGTTTCTGAAAGGATAGCCGCATACGCTAAACAAAAACCTTCACCCAATCCACTGAGATTTTCACCCGTTGACTTTTTATCATCTGACTCTCCCGAATTTTCACCCGTTGACTTTCCGTCACCGGGCGAATAGTTTTTGCATGCACCATTTAATCAATTTATTCATCGGGTGGTTTCAAGCCAACCACGAAAGTGCGAGATTTGATGAAGCCACCCAGTGAAATACGAAGGTTTTAGAAAGCAAACCGATGTAATAAAACGAGCTTGTTTTTGATTAATACTATTTATATAGTAGAAATATTATAAAAATAGTTGCACCTTAAAATTATTGGTACTATGTTTGTAGTAGCAATTTGAAATATTACATACTTCATACTAATTACTAGAAAATGAAAACACTTACAAAAGCCGAAGAACAAATCATGCAAATCCTCTGGGATTTAAAAGAAGGTGTGGTAAAAGAGGTTGTTGAAAGTTTTAGCGAACCAAAACCTGCTTATACAACAGTTGCCACCGTTTTGAAAGTTTTGAGCAAAAAAGGTTTTGTAGCTTTCAAAAAAATTGGGAATACTTATTTGTTTTTCCCGGCAATTAGTAAAAAGGAGTACACAAAATTTCAGTTTAGTTCGTTGCTGAAAAACTACTTTAACGGTTCGTTTCCAAAAATGGCAACCTTTTTTGCCAACGAAAATAACATAAGTATTAATGAGCTGGAAGAGATGCTAAAAATTACCGAAGAAGAATTAAATAACGACGAAAAATTAGATTAACCATGGAAACCTTATTTGCATTTCTTGTAAAAGCTTCCTCCGTAATAGTTCTGTTGTATTTGGTCTATTGGTTTTTCCTTCGCAAAGAAACTTTTTACAGTGCCAACCGTTGGTTTTTAATCGTAGCACTGGTTTCCGCAGTTTTACTTCCACTATTTCCTGTACAATATTCTGTTTTGGTTGAACAACAAAACACCACCACCCCACTGCAAGTAATAAGCGACACCTTCAAAAATATCCCGGTTATTTCTGATTCTTCTTCAACACAAGAAAGTTTCAACTGGCAACACGCAATTTTGTTAATTTATCTAACGGGCGCAGCACTATTTCTTCTCCGCTTACTCACTCAAACTTTTATTCTTATTCATTTAATTATAAAATACCGGGTTAAACCACTAAATGGTATCCGCATTGTAGAGAACGAAAAATATGGTTTGCCCTTTTCGTTTTTTAATGTTGTATTTATAAATCCGAAGTTTCATAAACAGGACGACCTGCCAGAAATTCTGGCTCACGAAAAAGTGCACATTCGTGAGAATCACTGGTTCTACCAAAATAGACTGTAAAACACCTATGTATCAGGCTCTTATCGTGTTACTAATAGGAGCTTACACAGTAATTTACACAGCAATCGACGCAGAAGCATTACAATTACTAATGGCTCCTGTTTTATTTAATTTTAAGCTTAAAGAATTGGAAAACAACGAAAACATGCATCCGTTCCGTCCGGCTCGTCTAGCCGACAGAGGCGGCGACCTTAAAAAATTGTGGTACATTAACTATTATGTATGGGATGTGCAGAAAAATGCTATGGTTAGGCGGCAAGAATACGATATCAACAAATTTAAAACCAAAGTCGAAAGTTATGCATTCGCTAAAATAACCATCGAAAAATTAAACGAACTCCTGCAAAAAGGCTTTCACAGGGATAAAAACAAAAGTGAAAAACAACTAAAAGCTCAAAACACTAGCCTCGCAAAAGCCGTGGAAATCGCAACGGAGATTAAAAAAGGGAAAGTCGCAAAAAGCTCATTTCAAAACTATTTAACAAGCATAGAACACTTTACTAAATACATCAAAAGTGAGGGCATCGACACTATGCCAGTGCGAAATTGGAAAAAAACACATGCCATCCGGTACATTGATTTTTTGATAAAAGAAGGTGACAAAAGCGCATCCACCGTTAACAAATACAGAGCCTTCCTAAAAGCATTATTTACAATGTTGCTCGAAAGAGACTATATCCAAACAAATCCATGGATCGGTTTTACCAAAGAAAAAGTAGTTAAAACAAATGCGAACATGGCCTTTACAAGTGCCGAAATGGAAAAAATAATCGAGCGCTTGCAAAACTTCGACCCCGAAGTACTCGCCTTTGTGAAAGTAATGTTCTACACCTTCATGCGGCCAAAAGAGATCCGGTATACAAGAGTAAAAAATGTGCTGCTAAATAACCTAAAAATAATTATACCTGCAGAAATCAGTAAAAACAGAACACGCGGGTTTGTAGATATTCCCGAACAGCTCCTTCCAACAATACAAGGTTTAATACAGGGCAAATCACCCGACGAATTCCTCTTTCAATCTAAAAAAAGTAAAATACATGGAAAAGATACAATGTGGAACCGCCACCGAGAATTCCTTATCGCACTAAAACTAAACGATGGACACACCCTATACTCATGGAAACACACCGGAGTAGTGCAGGCGTACAAAAATGGAGTCCGCATAAAAAGCATTCAGCTTCAATGCAGACACCATTCCATCGCCCAAACCGACGATTACCTAAAATCGCTCGGGATTTTCGAAAATACAGAAATCAAGTTCGGAATGCCAGACCTTCCGAAATAATCTTTTCCAGGCTCTCCGCAGATGTAAAACGTTCCTCTGGAATAAATAAGTAGTTACTGTCAAAACGATAGGCGCTACAAATCTCTTTTAATATGGGGTGGTTACCGGCGATAGAAAACGACTCTGCAATGTCTGAGTCAAGCTTAACTGCAATCATACTGTTATGTTATCAAATAGGTTCGTAAAAAATAGAGCCGAAAATACAAACTTTCTATTTGTTAACTACTATCATAAAAAAAAAAACATAAAAAAGCATCCCGACCTCTGCCGGGATGTTTAAAAGTATAACTAACTAAATATAACTATGAAAAAAAAAATCTGCCTCTCAGATGATAATGGATACCCGTAATTGCAATTTTGCATGTTTATTTCGAACGTCTTGTATTCTTTCATCTTTCTTCCCCTCGTCAGTAAGGTTGGTGGATGTTTTAAGGTAAACTCAACTTCTGTTGTTTTCGGGACTGAGAATAGAAAATCTGTACATTCCGAATAATTATCTGTTACGGAACTATTAACGGTTGCGTGCAATAGGTAGGGCGGACGATGGGTTACCTCCCAAACCTTACTGCAAAGCGTGACATCAGAAACGATGGCATCTTGTTCGACCATAATGATCACTTCTTTTAAATCGAAGGATAGGTTTTCGCCAGGTGGCGGTCCGGCTTTTGCCAGAGCCACAAAAAAAACTAATCCAAGTAATACAAAATACTTTTTCATTGGGTGAATATTAATTGATTAAAATAAAAATTGAATTGAGGTATATTAAAGGAAAAATTTAAGGACACATTTTTAGTTGCCGAAGATCCTTTTCCATAGCGAAGTTTTATTTGTATCGATGGTTGTAGAATCGACATTGACACCTTCCGGAATAATTAGTTCCTGAGATTCGATATCCATTTTATTGTTCAAATCCAAAACTATACTTCCACCTTTTTTTGTTCGCATTTTTTCAAAATCGTTATTGATAGCATATTTTGCAATCTTGGCCAATTCAATAATGGT
>JABMPI010000793.1 GCA_013203755.1 Bacteroidota bacterium | reverse complement strand
TTTGGGAACTGTGCCTTTCCTTTAAATTCAATAACTTCTGCAAGGCAGGATTTTAAGGCATTCCACATGCAGGGAATATGGGAACAGATGATTACCGACCTTGAATGGGCAGTACAACATGTAAAACCAAAAAGCGAAGTGGTTACCGGAAGAATGCCAAATGCTGCAGTCAGGATGTTGCTTGCCAAATTCTATATGCTTAACGAACGCTTTGTAGATGCAGAAACCCAAATGGATATGATTATAAGTAGCGGCCAATATGCATTGGTTACTGATGCCGACGTAGATGTTGAAACTGTTGAAATCGGAGCGAATCGTCATCCTTATAATGATACTATAATCGCCGGTAGAGATTGCAATGTTCCAGCCGATGCCATTAACTATTTGCACCAGGAGTGGAATGCAAACCGGGTAAACAATAAGGAAGGTATTTGGATGATAACCAATGAATGGGGGTATGAAGGTAATGCTTTAGGAAGTTCTCAGCAGATTAGGGCTTATGGTGCTAATTTTTCAACTACCAAGTATGGAGTCCAGACTCCGAATGGAAAGAAAGGTATAAATACGAAACAGGGTACAGGTTCCATGATGATGAAATGGGGCCGCGGTCAGGGTTTTGCCCGCCCGACAAATTATAGCCAGTATGAGGTTTGGCGTTTTAAAGGTGATGTGGATACTGTGGATTATCGACATAAACCTGGTAACTGGTTTGAAATGAAAAATGTATTATATGATGAAAAAGGTTTAAAAGGAACTGAATGGTGGATGAAACCCATACGACTTTATAAAAATCCTGATTTACCCCTGGAACAAAGGGTTATGAAAGATAACCTTCTATGCGTAGATACTATCCGTAACTGGTATGGTTATCCTATTTATAAATTCTGGGTTTACGATAACGACAATCCTCACAGACAAAACGGAGGACAAGCGGATATGTATATTTTAAGATTAGCAGAAGCTTATTTATTGAGAGCTGAAGCCCGTTTTTGGCAGGGTGATAATCAAGGATGTGCTGATGATATAAATGTCATTCGCGAAAGAGCAAATTCGCTACACATGTACACTGCCTCAGATGTGCAAACCGAAGGAATTGGAGCCGTTCTGGACGAACGAAACCGGGAATTATGGGGCGAGGAATATCGTCATGACGAGTTGGTGCGTATTTCTGTAATATTTGCAAAAACAGGAAAACAGGATTATAACGGCAGAAGTTATTCATGGGATGAAAACGACATGGAAAAATCACTGTCTGCAAGTAGTTTTTACTATAACAGGATGATGGATAAAAACAATTTCTTCAGAGATGGTGTAACAAGTCCCGTATCGGCTTCTGTAAAATATACCATAGATCCAATGCATATTTTCTGGCCTATTTATGAGCCCTACATTGTTGGTAATGTAAATAATATATTGAACCAAACTACGGGTTATGAAGGATCAGAGAAAAATGTTGAACCACTGGTGCATATAGCCCAGGCTGCAGGTGAGCCCAATGTTGATCCTATGGTTGCGATTGGGGAAAGAGAGGAATAAAATTATTGCATGCTTTTGTAAGATTACCTTATCCATTCAAGGAAAGGTAAATTAAATCAAAGAGGCTATTTAATATTTTTTTAGATAGCCTCTTTTTTGATTTCTAATGCTTGAACTGTAGTAAATAAAGCAATTACGTCGATTTGCTATCGGTGCTTCTAAAACTTTAATATTATCTAATCCTCTATTAAGAACTCCTTCCCCTTAACATTAACATTTCTGGTTTTACAATTTTCAGTATTAGTTGCAGTTGATGGTTTTTCTTCTTTTAAAACAGTAATATTTTCGAGTCTGACGTTGTGAATAGGTTTCTCAGCCAATCCCTTAATATCAATGGCACTTCCGTTTGCCTGAGTACAAAATACATTTTTAATTTCAATATGATGGAATTCAGAAGGGCTGTTCCCACCGCTGTAACTATGATAATCGTTGGTAAAATAAATGGCTGTGGTGGTAGTATCAATAAAAACACCATCAATAAAAACATTTTGGATGTACCCACCCCTGTCACGGTTGGCTTTAAATTGTATGGCATATTGTTTTACTTTTTTCATATAAAAATTATCGATGTAAATGTTTTCCACCCCACCCGACATTTCACTACCAAAAGCCAGTCCGTGTAAAACTTCGAGAGCCAAACAATTACGGATAACAATGTTCCGGCTTGGCTTATTAACTCTCCATGCATCGTCGTCCCTACCCGACTTAATTACAATAGCATCGTCGCCACAATTAAAAACACAATCTTCAACAAGGGCATCTTCACAGGAGTCAAAATCAATTCCGTCGTTGTTAATCGACGGGCAATTTACGTTTACATTTTTAATGGTAATGTTTTTGCAATACGTGGGATGCATTACCCAAAAGGGAACATTTTCAATAGTTACATCACTAATCAATATATTTTCACAATGTAAGAACTGAATAAAAGAAAACCGTAAATAGTGACCTTCACCAAAAACACGTTCTTTAACAGGAACCAATTCGTGCCCCATTTGCCGGGCCTTATTTTGTGCCGGTTTTTGTTTCGAACGCCAATTTCTGATGCCCCCTTCTGCATTTCCATCGAACTTGCCTTCGCCCGTAATTGCGATATCTTTTTTGTTAATGGCATAAATGTATGGCGAGTAATTATAAATCTCAACTCCCTCCCACCTAACCAATTGCAAGGGTAAATAATCTTTGTCATCCTGACTAAACAATACCGTACATCCTTTTTCGAGGTGCAGGTTTATTTTGTTTTCAAGATGAATGGGACCTTTACAGAAAAAAGTACCTGCAGGAAATATAACCTTACCACCTCCAAGGGAACTGGCTTTGGCGATTGCAGCATCAATTGCGGGTTTGCAATCTGCAACTCCGTCACCAACGGCACCAAAATCATTTATATTTACGGCTGATTGACCAATTTGCGGAAGTTGAATTCGCCTGATAATTTGGTTTACCACTTCTTCTTTTGAACGGGTCGTGTCCTTTTCGGGACTTTTAAATCCAAAAGACATAACAAAAAGGAAAATAAATAGGATGCAGTTAGTAAGTCTCATAAGTTTATTTTTTTAGTAAAAATAAGCGAAAACCTGAAACAAAAAAAATCACCCTAATCCAAAGCATATCGCTTTTGATACTCCCGCCAGGTGTTAATGGACATTGTTAAAGCAACTTCACAGTCTT
>JABMPI010000792.1 GCA_013203755.1 Bacteroidota bacterium | reverse complement strand
ATTGGAGAATATTCCTGCAAAATAGTTTTTAGTTATTCAGCAGGTGACTTCAAGTCACCTGCTGAATATTCTAAAGTTTTAAACTCCCCTGCTCATCAAATTCCCAAAACGGAGCCCAGGCAATTTCCCACGGTTGCCCATCAGGATCTGCGAAGTAAGCGTCGTAACCGCCCCAGAAAGTATCGCGAGGTTCAACTAACGGCTTTCCACCTTTCTCAATAATTGATTTATACAGCTTATCAATTGCTTCTTTTGAATCTAAATTAATGGCAAGTGTAACGCCAGAAAATCCACTTTTTTCAGGAGAAATTTCGGCATCTTTTGCTAATTCATTTAACGGGTACAATCCAAGAATAATTCCTCCATGATTAAAAAAAACAATTTTGTCGTCACTCGCTTTTGCGGGTTTCCATCCCAATGCATTCTGGTAGAAATCACGTGATTTTTGGAGATTTGTTACTCCTAATGTGACAATGTTTAATCTTGGTTTCATAGTATCGTTTTTTCTTTTTTCAAACTTCTAACTTCCGTCTTCCGACTTAGCTTTTATTCAACGGGTGAACTTAAAGTCACCCGGTGAAAGGTCTCCCGACTTCCGTCTCCCGTTTTCCTACTTTCCACTTCCGTCTTCTTTTTTAATATCTTGGCATCATTTTAATCATTTCTCCATCTGTAGTTTGATAATATCCACTCAGGTTTGCAGTTAAACAGGAATGAACAGGAATAATTTCAACCAAATCGCCTACCTGGAAATTTTCAAATTGGTTTTGCGTAACCTTTAAGGTTCCATGTTCTTGCGAAAGATTGGAAACATAATTTAAGGGACCCAGCAGTTTCTTTTCTCCATTTTTACGGATTACAATTCGCCCATACATTTTCTTCCCGTTACTATTAATTATTGAATCTTTCGATATGTGAACAGCACCACCGTAAACCACAATTTCGTTGCGGGAAAGGTGTTTTGATACTACCGGACAAATCATTCGAACTGCTATGTCTTCCATCTTGCAAATCCCGAGATTTTGCTGCATTAAGTCGTAAAAAGCAAAGTTTCCGGGGCGAATTTCATCCACTCCTCCAAATGTTGTACAGATACTGGCTGACGGTGTATCTCCCATACTTATTTCGATATTTGGAAAATCCTTAATATATTTCTGTTTTAACGATCTTAGTTTTAATAACGCATCAAAATGTCGACTAAAAATTTCGTTGGTTGATTTCGCTTCATAAGTGTGCCCTGTATGAGTCAGGAATCCTTTAAATGTTAGTTTAGTATTCTTAGAAATGAGGTTTATAACGGAATTCATTGTGTTCGTTTTTGACGATGAAATTCCGGTTCGGTTGTAGCCTGTGTCAATTTCCAGATAAACTCCAAGTGGGTGAGAAATTTTTTCGGCGAGAACTGTGGCTGCTTCTTTGTTTTCAACTAATACGTTCAGTTTGATATTAGCTGCCAGTCGATTTATATTTTCAATTTCCAGAATGTTTACAGGAAAAGCTAAAGTGATGTCTGTCCAGCTGTTTGCAGCAAAATATTCTGCCATTCGAACTGACGAAACGGTAATTGCATCCACTCCAAAAAGTTTAAACCACTCCGCAATTCTTGCCGATTGGTGTGTTTTAAAATGAGGTCTGAACCGCATTTTGTGTTCGGCTGCTTTTTGAGCCATTTTCTCTATGTTCCGCAAACAAACTTCTTTGTCAACTACCAGTGTTGGACGAATTATTTTAGCCATGTTTTAATTAATGCTACGTTTTTAACTGTTTTGTTAAAGCGTTTCGGGTTTTCATTAATTTTTTTGAGATTCCTACTTTGTATAAATGAGGGCTAATAAATCGTTTGTGTTCCAGAGGTAATAATTCTGCTCTTTCCAAAAGGTATTTATGAATATTTAAAGGAGATCTTTTCTCTAACAAAATCTTTCCATTGTCCATCACCTTTTGTAAAAGATACTGATATTTTAGGTTCTGTATGTTTGTGTTTTTTTCAGGATAAACAGGATGAAAAAGTGTTTCAATTTGCTTTGGGTTTTCGTTTTGACATAAAATGCCATCCCGGTAGAAATTACCGTTTTCATCAAAAAATCGGACTAATTGTTTTTTCCCGGGTAAAGTAATTTTCTCAATATTTTCAGAGAATTTCATTTTTGGCTGGTCGTTTATTTCCACCAGTTTATATACTCCATCAAGTGCGGCGTCATCTTTTCCGGTAATTAATTCTGTGCCAATTCCAAAGGCATCAATTGCAGCATTTTGGTCGTTTAGTAAACTTTTAATTACGAACTCATTTAACTGATTTGAAGCGATAATTTTTACATATTTTAAATCTGCTTTGTCAAGCATTTTACGGGCTTTTTTACTTAGATAGGCTAAATCTCCACTGTCTAAGCGAATGGCTCTCATTCGTTGTCCTTTTTGTTCCATTTCTTTGGCAACAGTTATTGCATTTGGAACTCCGGATTTAAGTGTGTCGAATGTATCAACAAGTAAAATCGTATTTTCAGGATGAGTTTCTGCAAATGCCCGAAAAGCTTCCAGCTCAGTGTCAAAACTTTCAATCCAGCTGTGAGCTTGTGTTCCCGATACAGGAATATCATACAGTTATCCGGCTAACACATTCGAGGT
>JABMPI010000791.1 GCA_013203755.1 Bacteroidota bacterium | reverse complement strand
TTGTTTTACCCGAAGATTCAGGTCCGTATATTTCTATAACTCTTCCCTTAGGAAAACCACCCACGCCCATCGCAACATCTAAAGCAATGGAACCCGAAGAAATGGCAGGAACATCGTCAATTGGGCGATCTCCCAAGCGCATTATTGAGCCTTTCCCATAGCTTTTTTCAATTTTATCCATGGTTAGCTGAAGGGATTTCAGCTTGTCTTTATTCATCTCTTTTTTTTCTTCTTTTGTCATTTTGTTCAGGTTTAGATATTTAACGCTTTAATTATTTGATTTGTGTGTTCTTTTGTTTTTACTTTTTCAAAAACTTCTTCAATTACTCCATTTTCGTCGATAATAAATGTGGTGCGAATAACACCCATGTATTTTTTCCCGTACATACTTTTTTCGCCCCAGGCACCGTAAGCTTGTAAAATTTCCTTTTCAGTGTCAGCAATCAAATTAAATTTCAATCCAAATTTGTCAATAAATTTTAAATGCGACTTTTCGTTGTCGGGACTAACACCAACAACTTCAAATCCTTTTTCTAACCACATCTCATAATTTTCATTTAAATCACAAGACTCTGCCGTACAACCAGGTGTGTTATCTTTTGGATAAAAATAAAGTATCAGCTTTTTACCTTTAAAATCTGTTAAACCGATTTTCTCTCCATTCTGATTTACCCCTTCAAACAAAGGAGCATTATCGCCTTTTTTAAGATTTGACATTTTCTATTTTTTTGAATTTACAAATATAAATTTTTAATGATAACTATCAGCCTTTTTCAAGTTCATTATATTTCATCTTAATACACAAAATTAATTATAGGCGCACTTTTTTTTATATTTTTACCATCTACTGGAAATCATTCTGCTTTAACTATGAACTTGAAAAAAACTAATTCATTTTTAACAATACTATTCGTCCTTTTGTTTTTCCCAATTTTGGCAATTTCTCAAGTAACCGAGGGAAACATTACGTCTAAAGCAATTCAATTATTTGATAATATGAAATTTGCCGAAGCGGAAACCTTATTTAAAGATATTTTAACCGAAAAACCGGAAGATTTTATGGTGAACTATTTTTACGGGGCTTGCCGTACCGAAAATAACCATTTTACGAATTCGGATTTAGAATGCCTAATAAAAGCAAATCAGGAAGTTTCACCAATAAATATCAATTATTATTTTGGAGTACAATATCATGCACGAAGTAATTGGGAGCGGGCATTAAAATTTTATAATAAATACAATTCTTTAGCTTCACTTTCCAGAAATGAAAAACAGCAAATTTTAGAAAAGATTCAACAATGCTACGATAAGGTAAATCCTTATGAAGAATATATGATTGAAGAAAATAACAATGAAATTATTGAAGTTGCAATTGTAAACAGTTCAACAAATAAAGATTCAATTCAAAAAACAGAAAAAAATATTCCAGACTCAGCAACAATTGTCGAAACTCCCATACCAGTCTCCCGCCCAGCGATTCTTGAATCTGTTGTAAAAGACAAAACTCCGACCGGCGAATCAATTTCTTTCAAAATAAACAACGAAATTACTTATTTATACACATCACATTTCAAAACCGAACAGGGGAAATCCCTTTTCGAAAAGGGCTTCTCGAAACAAAAGGAACTTGATTTTTCGCTACAAAGAACGGATGTGCTACGTGAAAAATATAAACAAGCAAAAACCACAGATGCGAAAAAACTAATTGGACAAGAAATTCTTACGATGGAAAACAACTTGTATTCATTAAAAATAGAGACAAATAAAAATTTTGCTCAGGCAAAAAATTTAGAATATGAATATTGGCAAAATGCCAGGCGTGAAGAAACGAACGAATTTATTGAGGAAATAAATCAAATTTCAAAAAATAAAAAAAACGAAATTAGAAGTATTGAAAGAGATAAAAGTACATTTATAGATCCAAATATTTTACTTGGAAACAATGCGGTTATTTCATTGAATGAAGAAACAACAAACAATGATTTAATCTATAAAATTCAGCTTGGAGCGTACAGCAGAGGACTTCCTTCATACATAAAAACATTGTTTAACAAGTTGGCGCTAATTCGAAATATTGAAACTTACAGGGATGAAAAAGGAGTGGTAGTTTATACCACCGGAAACCTTACAAATTATGATGATGCAATAAAAATGCAGAACCAAGTTCGTCAGGAAGGTGTAGAAGATGCATATGTTGTACCCTACTTTAAAGGAAAAAGAATAACTTTGAAGGAGGCTAAAGAATTGGAGGCGGAGAGATGACACAGAAAGAGACAAAAAAGAAAGTAATTAAAAAAATTGACGAAGATTTTGTCGATAATAAATTTCTTATTTTGCATAACGACGATGTGCATTCGTTTGATTATGTAATAGATGCGCTAATAGAAATATGCAAGCACGAATACGAACAAGCAGCACAGTGCACTTTAATTATTCATAACAAAGGAAAGTGCGATGTAAAAAAAGGAGGTTTTAAAAAGCTAAAACCTTTGAAAGATGCTTTAATTGAAAGAGAACTAAACGCTACAATTGACTAACATGAATATTTTTGCCATTATTTTACTGATTTTACTTGGACTTGTATTGTTACTAATTGAATTTGCAGTTTTTCCGGGAGTAACCATCGCCGGAATTGGTGGCTTTTTAATGCTTGGTGCAAGTGTTTATATTGCTTTCGTAGAATTTGGTTCGGGCGCCGGATTTATTACACTGACCGTGGTATTAATTGCTGCACCACTAATGATTTACTATTTCTTTAAATCGAGAACAGGAAAAAAGATGATTCTGGAGTCCAGCATCGATGGAAAAGTTGAAACGATAAACAATGAAAAAATTGCCGTTGGCGATGTTGGAAAATCCATTGGTCGTTTAGCTCCATCTGGAAAAGTAAAAGTAAATGGAGAAGTAATTGAAGCGCATTCAACCGGTTCATTTATCGACCACAACACCGACATAAAAATCTTAAAAATATTTTCAAATAAAATTATTGTAGAACCTTTAAATTAAAAGTAAAATGATAGAAGAAATTGGTACTATGGGAATGGCTATTGGAGTAATTGTACTCTTGATTATAATGCTCTATTTTATCCCAATCGGATTATGGTTTTCGGCACTTGTTTCAGGTGTTCGAATTTCGTTGTTACAACTGTTTTTAATGCGTTTCAGGAAAGTACCTCCCGGGGTAATAGTACGTGCATTAATTGAAGGAACCAAAGCTGGTGTTGAATTAAACCGAGATGCACTGGAAGCTCATTACCTTGCCGGTGGAAATGTTGCCAGAGTAGTACATGCACTGGTGTCGGCGAATAAAGCAAATATCGAATTAGGTTTTAACATGGCAACTGCCATCGACCTCGCCGGGCGCGATGTATTTGAAGCAGTACAAATGTCGGTTAACCCAAAAGTAATTAATACTCCACCGGTTACAGCGGTTTCTAAAGATGGTATTCAGCTAATTGCAAAAGCCAGAGTAACGGTTAGAGCAAACATCAAACAACTGGTTGGTGGTGCCGGAGAAGAGACCGTGTTGGCGCGTGTTGGTGAAGGAATTGTGTCATCGATCGGATCATCTCACTCGCACAAAGCAGTGCTTGAAAACCCGGATTTTATTTCGCGTGTTGTTTTGGAAAAAGGGCTGGATGCAGGTACGGCATTTGAGATACTTTCAATCGATATTGCAGATATTGACATCGGTAAAAACATTGGGGCTGTATTACAAATGGACCAGGCCGAAGCAGACAAAAATATTGCACAGGCAAAAGCGGAAGAAAGACGTGCCATGGCAATTGCATTGGAACAAGAGAATAAGGCAAAAGCTCAGGAAATGACAGCAAAAGTAATTGAAGCTGAAGCACAAATACCAATGGCAATCGCCGAATCTTTCAGAAGTGGTAACCTTGGAATTATGGATTATATGAAATATAAAAATATTATGGCCGACACTGCCATGCGAGATTCTATTGCAGGAGAAGAATCAAATCCAAGTCAGATATAAGCTTGGATTTAATAAAAAAATAGCCTTTCTATTCAGAAAGGTTATTTTTTTGACCGCCCATTTGTAATTCTAATTATTGCTAACTTTCCTCTTTATAAAATACCACGTTAATTTCAGAATATTAAACCTAATAAGCAATGAAAAAAGTTACCATCCTTATTTTTTCAATCCTACTATTTTCCTGTGCTACACACAGAGAAAACAACAAAGATTTAGCGCAAAAAATATTGAATGATCCATCGTTGGGCAAAGTAGACCAGATGGCGAGAAAACTTATGCAAAAAGGTTTTTATGCCGGATCGGGTTACCAAATGGTGTGGGCGCGCGATTTAAATACATTTATTGAACTCTCTTGCGAAGAATACGACACAAAAGTAATCCGCGAAAATCTTTTGATGTTTTTTCATTTCCAAAGAGAGAATGGAGAAATGTTGGACGGCTATGTTCGAAAAGAGGGATTCACCTGGAACGATCCAAATCCATATTATTCGCAAACTGCACCCGGTCATGTTGGTTTTAAAAATACCGTTGAAACAGATCAGGAAACTTCATTAATACAAGCCATTCCCAAATATATATCTAAAACAAACGACCATTCAATTCTGGAAGAATATATTGCTAGTAAAACCGTCTACCATAGACTTTCTTTTGCCATTGAATACCTTTTTAATGAAAGATATTCAGAAAAATATGGTTTAATTACCGGCGCCACCACATTCGACTGGGGCGATGTGCAAGTTGAAGGAGGAACAGTTGTTGACATTGATGAATTGACTCACATGAGTATTGACATTTACGACAATGCAATGTTATTAATTGCACTGGAAAATATGGAAGAATTTGCACCAAATATTAATGAAAAGCAAAGATGGAAAGAACTTCATTCCACCATAAAAACTAATTCAAAGAAACATTTATGGGATTCAGAAAAAAATAAATTCATTCCACATATTTATATAGAAGAATCACCTTTCTCAAATGATTTTGATGAAAATGAAATTCATTACCACGGTGGAACAGCAGTTGCCATTGAAGCTGGTCTTTTAACTAATAAAGAGATCTCCGCCGTACTTTCTCATATGATAAACAATGTAAAACTTTCGGGTGCACCTTCAATAGGATTAACCGTTTACCCACCTTATCCTCTGATCGAATTAGGTAAAAATGTTTCTCTCCCTTACAATTACCAAAATGGCGGTGACTGGACATGGTTTGGAGGTAGAATGATACAACAACTTATTGCATACGGTTTTGTTGAAGAAGCTTATACATTGGCACAACCCATGTTCGACCGGGTTTTAAAAAACGATAGTTTTTACGAATTGTACAAAGTTGATGGAACACCTGCCGGGTCTTCGGAATTTAAAGGATCAGCCGGAGTTTTATCAAAGTCAATAGAAATGCTTACAGATTGGGCAGAAAAAAGTAATGAATAACAAATTCGCTACTATCAATAAATAGAAATTACATTCAATAAACAACCAATTATGAAAATTGTATCCGTTATCATTTTCTTTTTATGTATTATCCTAAATACTGCAACGGGACAAAAACCAGTTAAAATTGGGATTGCAGGATTATCACATTCACACGTAATTCCTCTTCTTCTAAATTTAGATCGCAAGGATATTGAAATCGTTGGAATTGCCGAAAGTGACAAAGAACTTACAAAACGATATGCCGAAAGATTTTCTATCGACCAAAGTATTTTGTTTGAATCATTGGATGAAATGTTGGAGCAAACAAAACCAGATGGAGTAATTACTTTTACGTCTATCTACGAACACCTTAAAGTTGTTGAAGCCTGTGCACCTCGAGGTATTCATGTTATGGTTGAAAAGCCTTTGGCAGTTAACACCAAACACGCTAAAAAAATGGAAAACCTGGCAAAAAAGCATAACATTCATTTATTAACGAATTTTGAAACAAGTTGGTATCCCTCACATTACAAAGCACAGGAATTGATTGATCAGGATAAACTAGGAGAATTAAGAAAAATTATTGTTTACGATGGACACAAAGGACCAAAAGAGATAGGTGTAAACAGCGAATTTCTTTCGTGGCTTGCCGACCCTGTTTTAAACGGTGGTGGTGCAGTAATCGATTTTGGTTGTTACGGAGCCGACTTAATTACCTGGTTATTAAAAGGACAAAAACCAACTTCCGTTTTTGCACAATTGAAACAATACAAACCTGATGTTTACCCCAAAGTTGACGACGATGCCACAATCCTGCTTTCCTACCCAACCATGGAAGGTGTTATTCACGCATCGTGGAGCTGGCCATTCAACCGCAAAGACATGCACGTTTATGGAACAAGTGGGTATGCACTAATCGATGATTCAAAAACAATTAGATCCCGGTTAAGTGAAAAATCAGAAGAAAGTGTAATAAAACTGTCGTCAGAAGATTCCACGTTCAACGATCCCTTTACCTTTTTTGCTTCTGTAATAAAAGGTGAAACTGTTATTTTGCCAACCGATTTATCGTCGCTGGAAATAAATATGATTGTTGTAGAAATATTAGATGCTGCGCGCGAAAGCCACAAAACAGGAAAACAAGTAAAACTCAAAAATTGAAAAAGAATTTTATCCTATTAATATTTTTAAAATGCTTTGAATGTTTTGTTTCTTTTAACAATAACAAATTAACACAAATTGCTTTGGTTGAATTCAAATTTATAATTATAATTGCATCATAAATTACAAATATGAACAACAGACAAGTACATCGCGGCCATCATCTTTTTAACCAATCGTTAGGTAGGCTGTAATTAATTTGTCTGAATTTAAGATATTAATATTAAAGGCTTGCCAATTACGGCAGGCCTTTTTTTATTTAATTTGAATGTTTAATGTAAAATGATTAAAGTAAAAAACTGATAATTATTTAAATCAATATAAAAATGGAAACCAAAATTAAAATTGCTATTCAAACCAAAGGGAGGTTGAATGAAGATTCAATGGAACTTATAAATGAATCCGGAATCAAACTTACTGTTGGCAGACGAAAATTAGTTGCAGCAGCAAAGAATTTCCCCATGGAAGCCCTTTTTCTGCGTGACGACGACATTCCACAAACTGTAGCCGACGGCGTTGCAGACATTGGTGTAGTTGGCGAAAACGAAATGCTGGAAAAACAAGAAAATGTAGTAATTGTAAAACGACTTGGATTTAGCAAATGCCGACTTTCTTTAGCAATACCAAAATCATTGGAATACACCGGAGTAGAATTTTTCAACGGTAAAAAAATTGCTACCTCCTACCCTATTATTCTAAAAAAGTTTCTGGATGAAAAAAGCATAAGTGCTGAAATTCATGTTATTAGCGGTTCTGTAGAAATTGCTCCAGGAATTGGATTGGCCGATGCAATCTTCGATATTGTAAGTTCTGGTTCAACTTTAATTAGTAACCGGTTAAAAGAGGTTGAAGTTGTTCTTCAGTCGGAAGCTGTTTTAATTGCGACACCTAATCTTTCATCGGAAAAACAAGCAATTTTAGATGAACTTATTTTCCGTATTGAATCTGTTCAACGTTCGGAAGGCAAAAAATACATTCTTTTAAATGCACCGAACGATAAAGTTCAGGAAATTGCATCACTACTCCCGGGGATGAGAAGCCCAACTGTTGTTCCTTTAGCAGAAGAAGGTTGGAGTTCTATGCATTCAGTAATTGAAGAGGGAGATTTCTGGGAAGTAATTGGCAAACTAAAAAAAGCTGGTGCCGAAGGAATTTTAGTTATTCCAATTGAGAAGATGATATTTTAGTATTGACGATAAGATTTGAGTAATGAGTAACAAGAACCATCGTTGAAACTCTGAACTCTAAACTTTGAACTACAATGACCACAAGACAACTCATATTTTTTGCCATTCCCTCATTAATTTGGGGTTCAACATGGTATGTAATAAAGTTTCAGCTCGGAACGGTTGACCCACTTTTATCGGTGGCGTACCGTTTTATTTTAGCCGGATTAATTTTACTTTCCTTTTGTTTGGCAACAGGTAAAAGAATGAAATTCAGTCTAAAAGAGCATTTTTTAATGTTACTTCTCGGATTGAGTTTGTTTGGCATAAATTACTGGTTTGTGTACAAAGCCGAAACAGTTTTAACCAGTGGTGTTGTTGCAGTTATATTCTCCTTAATCATCTTTTTTAACATCTTTTTCAATGCTATTTTATTAAAAGGAAAAATTAAAAAGGATGTTGTATTTGCTGCTCTTCTTGGAGTAACAGGAACAGCCTTACTTTTTAAAAATGAACTAAAATCATTTAATCTAAACGGCGAGGACATTCTTATTTTACTGTTTTGTTTGGGAGGTTTAGTTTTTGCTTCTCTTGGAAATATTCTTTCTGCGTATAAACAAAAACGAAATATTCCTGTTCTGCAATCCAATGCTTTTGGGATGATTTATGGCGGAGTTTCAATGTTTTTGGCAGTGCTGATTTTGGGCAAGCCATTAATCTTTGATTATTCAGCAGAATACATATCATCACTTATTTATCTGTCCGTTTTCGGTTCAATCATCGCCTTTTCTGTTTATCTGAAATTACTTGGCGAAATTGGCCCCGACCGTTCAATTTACATTGCATTAATTACTCCCGCAATTGCTCTGGTAGTCTCCACCATTTTCGAAGGCTACCGTTGGGATGTGTTTGCATTTTCAGGAATTGCTTTTCTATTTGCAGGCAATTTTTTGGTACTTCGATTTAAAACTCAAAAATCTACGGTATGAAGACATATATAAATCCACAACAAGATACATGGACAAAAATTCTGAAACGTCCCCTTTTCGATGTTTCTGAATTATACGATAAAGTTCAGTCCATATTAAACGAGATACGAATAGATGGAGATTCAGCTTTGCGCAAATACACATTACAATTCGATGGGTATCAATTGGACTCAATCCGGGTTTCTGAAGAAGAAATTAGTGAGGCAGAAAAACTAGTAGATTCAGATTTAAAAGATGCAATTGCTTTAGCATCAAAAAACATTGAAATTTTTCATTCAGCACAAAAACCAAAAATTAATAAAATTGAGACCACTCCGGGTGTAACCTGTTGGCAAAAAGCAGTAGGAATCGAAAAAGTTGGACTGTACATTCCAGGCGGAACAGCGCCTTTATTTTCAACGGTTTTGATGTTGGCTATTCCTGCACAAATTGCAGGTTGCAAAGAAATTGTGTTGTGCTCTCCACCCGATAAAAACGGGAATATTCATCCGGCAATATTATATGCTGCAAAAATTTCCGGTGTTACTCGAATATACAAATTGGGCGGTGTGCAAGCAGTTGGTGCCATGGCATTCGGAACCGAAATAGTGCCAAAAACCTACAAAATTTTTGGTCCCGGAAACCAGTTTGTAATGGCAGCAAAACAACTGGTAAGTATGAGTGATGTTTCCATAGACATGCCAGCCGGTCCATCGGAAGTTTTGGTTGTAGCCGACGAAACTTCGAATCCGGCATTTGTTGCTTCCGACCTGCTTTCGCAAGCAGAACACGGTGCCGACAGTCAGGTAGTTTTAGTTGCAAACAACATTAATACTATCGAAATGGTAAAAGCTGAAATAGAAATTCAGCTTAGAAAATTACCTCGAAAAGAGACAGCAGCAAAAGCACTTTCGAACAGTATTTTAATTGTTGTTGAGAACAAAAAAGAACAGATCGATTTAATTAATGAATATGCGCCTGAACATCTAATTTTAAGCACACAAAATTATTTGGAAATTTCGGAACAAATAACAAATGCAGGCTCGGTATTTTTGGGTGAATTCACACCTGAAAGTGCCGGAGATTATGCATCTGGAACCAACCATACTTTACCAACAAACGGTTGGGCACGATCATACAGCGGTATAAATCTCGACAGTTTTATGAAAAAAATCACCTTTCAGGAGATCACCAAAGAGGGAATAAAAAATATAGGTCCGGCAATTGAAAAAATGGCAGCAGCCGAGCAATTGGAAGCGCACAAAAATGCTGTAACTTTACGTTTAAAAGAATTAGAAAACGAATAAAATGGACATTAATAAACTTCTTCGCAAAAATATACAAACACTTAAACCTTACTCTTCTGCAAGGGACGAATACACAGGCGAAGCGATGGTTTTTTTAGATGCCAACGAAAATCCATTTAATCAACCCTATAACCGCTACCCCGATCCGCTACAGAGAGAAGTAAAAGAAAAAATCTCATCACTGAAAAATATCGCTACGGAACAGATTTTTTTAGGAAATGGCAGCGACGAACCCATCGATTTGTTAATCCGTGCATTTTGCGAACCGGGAGATGATAATATTGTAACCATCAATCCAACCTACGGGATGTACCAGGTAGCCGCAGATATTAGCGGAATTGAACTACGAAAGGTTTCGCTAACTGAAGAATATGAATTGGATACAGATGCAGTTCTGCAAGCCACCGATGCAAATACAAAGTTAATTTTTCTCTGTTCACCCAATAATCCAACCGGAAACAGTTTGGACAAAAATGCGATGTTGGAACTCATTAGTAGATTTAAAGGACTAATAATTATTGATGAAGCCTATATCGATTTTGCCCCCGGAAAATCATTTCTGTCCGAAATAGATAATTATTCCAATTTAATTATCTTACAAACTTTCTCAAAAGCATGGGGAATGGCAGGAATACGATTAGGAATGGCTTTTGCATCGCTTGAAATAATTGGAATTTTAAACAAAATAAAATACCCTTACAACCTCAATATTTTAACGCAACAAAAAGCATTAGAACTTTTAGAGAAAAAAGAGACCATCAACAAATGGGTAAAACTTCTTATTGCCGAACGGGAAAAAATGGCTGCGCTATTTAATGAATTTCCTTTTGTAGAAAAAGTTTATCCATCGGATGCCAATTTCCTTTTAATAAAAATGCACGACGCAAAAGGGATTTACGACTTTTTGGTTGAGGAAGGAATTATCGTTCGAGACCGTTCAAAAGTACATTTATGCGAAAATAGTTTACGAATTACAATTGGTTCATCAGACGAGAATGAAACCTTGTTAAATGCATTAAAAGAATTGATTTAAAAATAGCCACGAATTCGCTAATACTCTTCATTAGCGCATTAGCGGCAAAAGAAGATACTGTAACAAAAAAGCATTGTTTGATGCATCAAAAGAAAATAACATAAAAATAGCCGCGAATTCGCTAATACTTTTCATTCGCGTATTAGCGGCAAACTAAATAACCATGAAAAAAGCATTATTCATCGACAGAGACGGTACATTAATAAAAGAACCGCCAATAGATTTTCAAGTAGATTCGTTGGAAAAACTTGAATTTGTACCAAAGGTTTTTCGGAATCTGTTCAACATTCAAAAAAACCTAAATTACGAATTGGTTATGGTTACCAATCAAGATGGTTTGGGAACCGATTCTTTTCCTGAAGATACTTTTTGGCCCACACAAAATAAAATGCTTCAAGCTTTTGAAAACGAAGGAGTTATTTTCGATGACATTGTTATTGACAAAACTTTTCCGGAAGATAATGCACCCACACGAAAACCACGCACAGGCCTGCTTACCAAATATTTCGAAGGCGATTACGATTTGGCAAACAGCTTTGTTATTGGCGACCGGTTGACCGATATCGAACTGGCAAAAAATCTGGGAGCAAAAGGGATTTTACTAAACAATGGCGACCTTTCTGAAGAATTGGAGAAACAAAAACTAACCAATTCGTGCGTTCTTGTTTCCGAAGACTGGGATGACATTTATGCATGCGTGGCCTCTCCAGAACGAACTGCTGAAATTAAACGAACTACAAAAGAAACCGACATAAACATTCAATTAAATCTGGATGGTTCTGGCGTTTGTAACATTTCAACCGGATTGGACTTTTTCGACCACATGTTAAACCAAATTGGACGGCATGCAGGGGTTGATTTAACCGTAAAAGTT